>JBDTTZ010000210.1:0-10378 GCA_040008015.1 Gemmatimonadota bacterium | reverse complement strand
ACGTCCACTGCACCCCAGGCAGTGAATGGCTTCGTCTCACATCGGTCATTGTGCCAAAGGACCGCCTGTGGACGGCCAAGGACGACTCACGCCACCTCTCCCCCTGGGTCGGCCTGCCCGGATATCGGCACACCGTCGGCATGGCTCGGCACTGGCACTTCCTCAGTGTGCTCTTCTGGGTGGGTAACGGCCTAGCCTTCGTGGTTCTGCTGTTCGGAACCGGACAATGGAAGCGTCTGGTGCCAACGTCATGGCAGATCGTGCCCGATGCGTGGGCTGTATTCGTCCATTACGTCACGTTTCATCTTCCCCTGGAGCCGAACGGGTTCTATCACTATAACGCACTGCAGCAGCTGGGATACTTCACGGTAGTGTTCATCCTGGCTCCGCTGGCGATCCTGACGGGGCCGTCCATGTCGCCCGCCTTTACGGCCCGCTTCGCGTGGTATCCGCATTTGCCGGGCAACCGGCAAATCGGCCGGTCGCTCCATTTCCTCGTCATGGGCGCCTTCGTCGCGTTCCTCCTGGCGCACGTGGCCATGGTGGCGCTCACCGGGTTCACCCGAAACATGAACCACGTAGTGATGGGCACCGATGATGCCGGGCCGCTCGGCGTGTACCTGGGCCTGGTGGGGATCGGTGGGGTCCTTCTGCTCAACGCATGCGCCAATTGGGCCGCATGGAGAAAACCCCGGGCGGTGCAGCACACCGCCAGGGCGATCGTCGCGCCCATCATGCGTTTCCTGCTCGCCCGGCCCGCCCCCGTGGCGGAGTTCAGCCGCGAGGACATCTCGCCCTTCTTCTGGGTGAACGGCAGGATACCGACCTCCGACGCCTGGAAGACGCTGGCCGCCGGTGGGTTCAAGGACTACCGGCTGAAGGTACACGGCCTCGTGGAGAACCCGGTTGCGCTGTCTCTGGACGACCTCCGGACGCTGGGAGTGAAGACCCAGATCACGCTGCATCATTGCATCCAGGGCTGGTCCGGCATTGCCGAGTGGGGTGGGTTGCCGCTCAGAGACTTAATCAGGCTGGTGCGGCCGCGGGCCAATGCGAAAGCAGTCGTCTTCTATTCGTTTGGTGAGGGCGTGATATTCGACACCGGCGCCGCGGGTGGTCCATACTACGATAGCCTCTCGATCGAGAACGCCCGGCACCCGCAAATCCTGCTGGCCTACGAGATGAACGGCCAACCCCTCGGGCATCTGCATGGAGCGCCATTACGGTTGCGAGTCGAGAACCAGCTCGGCTTCAAGATGGTCAAATGGATCGAGGCTATCGAATTCGTCGAGGACATCAGGTCGATCCACCAGGGCGAAGGCGGCTTCGCCGAAGACAACGAATACTTCGGCGAGCTGGCCAACATATGACCGCCGGGGTCGTGGGTTCACACCAAGCAAGGGAGCCGGTTGATACCATGTCATCAATGCATCGGCAATTGGACGGCGACATCCTGGTCCATCATCTCAAGCAGGACGAGCGCATGATCGATCCGGGGCTTCTGGCCCGGCACGGCCGGAGCGCGCGGACCCTGGTGAAGGAGGGACCCCTCCGGCTCACGATCATCGCACTCGCCGCAGGTGGCGAGCTTCCCGCCCACCGCGCGGAGGGACCGGTATCGATTCACGTCCTCGAAGGCGCAATCCAGTTTTCCGCGCTCGGTGGCGAGTATGAGCTACGGACCGGCGATGTCCTCGTGTTCGCCAGTGGTGTTGAACACTCGGCGCGGTCCGTGACAGGCGGCGTGTTTCTGCTGACAGTCGTGCATTTCCAGCCTGGGGCGGACGATGAGCCTCACCCCGGCGACGCCGATCGCCAATCGAAGTCGGGTCAGGGGTCTCTTCATACCCCAGGGCGCGAATGACAGGGCACCCAGCGCGTCGAGCAGCGGCCCTTCCTTGACGGAGACAACCTCTCCGGGCCAATCTATGGCGGATGTATGAGATCCCTACGGCAATACCCTCTCGCTCTCGCCGCGCTGCTGACGGTTGGGTCGAACCCACCGGCGCGGCCTGTCCCCCAGCCGGCCGCCCAATGCTGCACGGCGACCTTCCGGGTCCGGGTGCCCGAAGGCACCGGCACCGTCTACCTGGCAGGCAGTCTCCCGCAAGTCGGCACCTGGCGCGCCGACGGGCTCGCGCTGGAAGGACAGGGGCGCGAGCGCACCGCCCGCATCACCGCGCCGCCCGGCACTGAGCTGGAATACAAGTTCACGCTCGGCTCCTGGGAACGGGAGGCGCTTACTCCTGCCGGTACGGTCGGCCCGAACAACCGGCTGGTGCTCGACCGCGACACAGTGGTAGTGCACGAGATCACCCGTTTCCGGAGCCAGGAAGACGCCGATGCCCAGCGGCAGGCCGCCGCACTCGCGCTGCGCGGCTACATCGCCCACCCGGAAAGCTCCGGCGTCCTGGGCCGGCTGATCTACTGGACCGATGTCTCCTCGAAGTTCCTCGGCCCGACACGCAACGTGGAAATCTGGCTGCCACCGGGATACGACGAATCCCCATCCCGGCGCTATCCCGTCCTCTACATGCACGACGGCGAGAACCTGTTCGACCCCCGCATCGCCAGCACCGGGGTGGATTGGGGGGTGGACGAGTCCGTGGCGCGCCTGGTGCGAGTCGGCGCCATCCCGCCGGTGATCGTGGTCGGCGCCTGGAGCACGGGAGACCGGTGGAAGGAATACTCGCCCTGGCACGGCGCACCCGACTACGCGCGGTTCCTCATCGAGGAGCTGATGCCGAGGGTAAACCGGGAGTTCAGGACCCTGACAGGACCCCGGAACACGGCGGTCATGGGGTCGTCGATGGGCGGGTTGCTTTCCTTCTACCTGGTGACCCACCATCCCGAGGTCTTCGGGGCCTGCGGTTGCGAGTCCACTCACTTCCCGCTGTCAGAGGCCGTGGCCGCCCAGGTCTTCCCCGGCTTCAAGCCCGCTGGCATTCCCGATACGGTCCCCTACGTCGTCAAGGATATCGCCGCGGGCCTTCGGGCCCCGGCCGGCGCCCGCTACCGCTTCGACTATGGCTCGCTGGGCCTGGACTCCGCCTACACGCCTACCCACGAGGCGGTACGCGCCTGGCTGCTCCGGCAGGGCAAGGTCGAGGGCCGTGACTTCGTGATTCGACGGTACGAGGGCGCGACGCACAACGAAGCCTCCTGGCGGGCGCGCATGGATGACGAATTGACGTTTCTGTTCGGCAATCGGCCCGCCTCATCAGTGGCAGCGGTACCCGCCTGGTCCACCAACGCGATCTGGTACCAGATTTTCGTCGAGCGGTTCAGAAACGGTGATGCTTCCAACGACCCCACTCCGCACGACATGATCGGGGTGACCAACGAGCCGACGCCAGCCGGCTGGCAGGTGACGCCCTGGACCCACGACTGGTACCGGCAGGAGCCGTGGGCCCTGGCGATGGCCAGGGACTTCTACGGCACGGTGCAGTTCCGCCGCTACGGCGGAGACTTGAAGGGCATTATGGACCGGCTGGACTATCTCCAGCGCCTGGGTGTCACTGCCCTTTTTCTCAACCCGATCAACGACGCGCCGTCGCTCCACAAGTACGACGCCAGGAGCTATCAGCACATTGATCGGAACTTCGGCCCCGATCCCCGGGGCGACGAAGCCATGATGGCCGCCGAGGACCCGGCCAGTCCGGCGACTTGGAAATGGACCGCCGCCGACAGCCAATTCCTCGCCCTGGTGAAGGAAGTCCACCGCCGCGGCATGCGGATCATCATGGACTACTCGTGGAACCACACCGGGATCGCGTTCTGGGCCTGGCAGGATGTGCTCAAGAACCAGCGGCAGTCCCGGTATGCCGACTGGTACGAGATCGAGCGCTTCGACGACCCCGCCACGCCGGACACCAACGAGTTCGCCTACCGGGGCTGGGCCGGCGTGCCATGGCTGCCGGAATGGAAGAAGATCGGCCGGCCGGAGGGTCAGACCGCGGGCCCGATCGAAGGCAACCTGGTTCCCCCGGTGAAGGACCTGGTCTTCAGCGTCACTCGGCGCTGGCTGGATCCCAATGGCGATGGGGACCCGGCGGACGGGGTGGACGGGTTCCGGCTGGACGTGGCCGACGTCATCCCCCTGGGGTTCTGGCGTGACTACCGCCGCTTCGTCCGGAGCATCAACCCCGAAGCGTACCTGGTGGGCGAGGTGTGGTGGGAGAAATGGCCCGACCGGATGTGGGACCCGGCGCCCTGGCTCCAGGGTGACGTGTTCGATGCCGTCATGAACTATCGCTGGTACGCGCCGACCCGGAGCTTCTTCGCCGGCGCCCCGCCCCATCTCAACGCCTCGCGCTACGCCGCCAGCATGGACTCGCTCAATTCGCGGATCGACTCCTCGCATCAGCGCGCCATGATGAACCTGGAAGCGAGCCACGACGAGCCCCGCTTCAGCACCTCGGTCTATAACCCGGGACTCTACAAGTACCACGATACTCCACGCGACGACCCGGCCTACAAGATCGACCGCCCCGACCGGCGCACCCGGCAGATCGAGCAGCTGATCCTCGTGCAGCAGTTTACCTACGTCGGCGCTCCCCACGTCTACTACGGAGACGAGGTGGGGATGTGGGGGGCCTACGACCCGGATGAGCGAAAGCCGATGGTGTGGGGAGACCTGAGGTATGAGGACGAGACCACTGATCCGCTGGGCCGCCCCCGCCGGCGCGACCACGTGGCACCCGACCCCGCACTATTCCGCGTCTACCAGAACCTTATCGCGCTCCGCAAACAGCATCTTCGATTGTTCGTGGATGGGAGCCTGAACTGGCTCCGGACGGATGACACGAGTGGCGTACTGATTTACGAGCGGGTCCTGGGGAATCAGCGGGCGATCGTGGCGTTCAACAAGTCGGCTTCGCCGCAGTCGATTTCCGTGGCGGCGAATGGGCGGTACCGGCTCGCGTACCCCGGTGGGGGTGTCACCGTGAGTAGTGGGACGCTCCGGGCGATCCTGCCGCCCCAAACGGCGAGGGTGTGGATCCGGGAATAGTGGAGTGCGTACGTCAACATCACTTCTGACTCAGACTTCGATGCGCTTTACCGCCGAGGGACGCAGAGCAACTACGAGGAAGGCAGAGGACAGCCTTAGGTACGTCTCTGTGCGCCTTTCAGTTTGCTCGGCGTACTCGGGGCGGTAAAGCGCATCGAAGCTCAAGGTAAAGCAATGTCAACGCGCACACGGCATCCCCCAGATACCGCACACTAGCATTCGCGACTCCCGATTACTCTTCCTCCACCTATATGTCCGCCAAGCGCTCCTCTACCGGTCTCCGGATCATCGCCGCGTTCAAGTTCGTCAAAGGCGCCGCGCTCATCGTCATTGGGTTCGGAACCCTCGGGCTTTTGAGCCCGGAAAGAAACCTCAAGGCACAAAGCTGGCTGGAAGGATTGGCTCTCAACTCCGGGAGCGATTTCGCCAGTGCCGGCGCGGGCCGGCTCCTGCGCGTGCTTCACCTCTCCGGACCGACTCGACTGCGCGAGATCGCCATTGGCGCGTTTCTCTATGCTGCTGTCTTCCTGGTCGAGGGCGTGGGGCTGGCCATGGCGCGGCGCTGGGCGGAGTATCTCACGGTGGCCGTGACGGTGTCGTTTCTACCCTTCGAGGTGGTGGCGTTGATCAAGCGGTGGACCTGGTTCCGGACGGGGACGCTGGTGCTGAACCTGGTGGTGGTAGCGTACCTGATTGTGCGGCTTCGGGTGGATAGAAAGAAATAGTGATCTATGCGGGCAGCACCGTCGTATTCCACGCAGGCTTCGAGGCGCTTTGCCGCCGAGTACGCAAGGCGTTGTTTATTAGTCCTCGGCGCACCTTGCCCGTACCCCCTGCGTTCCTCTGCGGTAAAGCGCCTCGAAACTCTTATGAGGCGATCCGAACGCACGCCCTGCGGACTGAACGCGCGCATCGAGGGTGTGTTAACGAATGGTCCCTATGTCTGCGCGGTGAAACTAATCTCGATGTCGACCTTCCCCATCCGGCCGGTGGAGGAATCGTAGGAGGCTACGCCGGGGCAGGTGTAATGGCCGGACAGCAGGGTCGCCGTAATCGTGAGTGCGCCGGTACACAGCTCGCTTCCGGCGGTGGCGGCCGGCTTTCCCTTCCCCACGTGAATGCCTACCCCGTCGCCGATGTCCTCCCCATACGTGACCAGCACGTCGCCCGCGGACGAACCTGAGGCGCCGAACTGCAGCCAGGTCATCTCACCGTCGCTGATGCTCGCCGGCTTGTTGATTTCGATCACCTGGTTCATCTGGAACGACCCCTTGACGATCACGGTCACGCTCCCGCTGACGTACGTGCGGGCACTGATGACCGGGACGACACTATCCGGCACCACCTGGGCACCGGCGCGCGATGCGGCGGTCGTTAGGAGCGCACTGGCCACGGCGAGCCGGAGGAACAGCAGACGTGAGGTCATGAGATCCGTCCAATGAAAAGGGCTATTGGCTAAGTAGGACCAGGTTGAAACCAGTCGTCAACGAAATGCGACCGCCCTCGACGGTCCCTCTGACTCCGGAGTAGGCATCCTTGAGCGACGCACCATCCGGGAACACTCCGAAGACCGGGATCGTCTTGGCTCCCAGCGGCTGATCCAACGCCACCAGCACTCGATCGGAGATCCGGTCCTTCTCGAGCGTACTGCTGAAAATGAAGGGGGACGCCTGCAACGTGTGATGAACCCCCGCGCCGACCGCGGAATGCTCCCGCCTGAATTGCCCCAGCTTCCTCCAGTGACCCAGAATTTCCGCGGTGGCGCCCCCATGCTCCAAGTCGGTCCAGTTCATCATCGACCGGAGATTGGCGTCCCCTTCGGCCCCGGCGATCCTGAGCGGACGCGCCAGCTCGTCCCCATAGTAGATCTGCGCGCCGCCCGGCGCCAGGAGCAGGCGAGTCGCGGAGCCGTAGGGATCCTTTCGCTCGGGATCGAATGGCCCGCCGTCGTCGTGAGAGCTGAGATAGTTGAGGATCGCGACGCCCTTGAGTGCGCCGGTATCGAGCGTCGCCGAATACCGGCTGTACAGGCTGTCGAGTGAGCCGTGCGCTTCGGCCTTGAACGCGAAGTTGATGAGCGCATCGTAACCGTGGGCGAAGAAATCCACCTTCCGGTCACCGAAGTCATAGTCCCGTCCCTGGCCCGGTTCCCAGCCATAGACCTCGCCGACCGCGTAGAACGGCAGGCTGTCCAGCGCCAGGGCGGGATGCGCCCGCTTCCAGTCCGAGAAGGCAAGCTGCGCTTCCTTCTTGAGCTCGCCGCTCACGGTTTCCCCGAAATGCTTGGCGGTGTCGATCCGGTATCCGTCGAACCCGAACTCGCGGACCCAGTCGGTGAGCCACTTGATCACGTAGTACCGTGGCGCCCTGGGATATCCCGTGCGGCGGAAAAAGGCATCCAGCGAGGCGGTTTCCTGGGCCAGCCGGCCCTCCCGCGCCCACTTGTCCTGCAACGCCGGTGGCAGGGCCACGGGTTCATCCCGCTCGGTCAGGATATCGGGAAGAGTCGCCACCAGGTTGCAGTCCACCGTGGTGGCGTAACTCCGGTAGGTGCAGTTGGGGCCGGAACGGACCCAGTCGGCCGGCCAGGGTGGATCCTGGGAGGTCGAGGGTCCCGTGTGATTGATGACAGCATCCATGAGAACCCGGATGCCGTGCCGGTGCGCCGCCTCCACCATCGCCAGCAGCTCTCGCCTGGTCCCCAGCGCCGGGTCTACCGCGGTCCAGTCCCGGGTCCAGTAGCCGTGATATCCGTAGGTCTTCCCCGATCCCTCGTCCACGCTGCCATGGATCTGCTCCACGAATGGCGTCATCCAGATGGCATCCACGCCGAGGCTGTCGAAGTATCCGGCCTCGATCTGCCGCAGTACCCCCTTGATGTCGCCGCCCTCGAAATTCCGCAGCAGCGATCCGTCGTGCGCGCGCCCCAGGGCGTGGTCGTTGGTGGAATCACCGTTCTCGAAGCGATCGGTGAGGAGGAAGTAGATGGTCGCGGCATTCCAGAACACCGCCGGGTCACGCGTTTCCGGGGCGGGCACCACCGGGACCTGGAAGGCTGAAACGGACGCCTTGTGGCAGCCCGTGACGAGAACGACACCCGCAAGACCGATGAGCTTCAAGCCATTCTTCACGTTGCGCTCCCCGCCACCACGTCGTCCCGGTCCTGCACCCGGAGCGTCAGGGCGGCGGCCAGTACCAGGGACGCGCCGCCCACCAGGAGAGCGTAGATGGGTTGTCCGCCGAAGGACCGGACGATGACACCCAGCAGGGTGGCCGCGACGATCTGGGGAATCACGATGAAGAAATTGAAGACCCCCATATAGTATCCCATCTTCGAGGGCGGCAGCGATCCGGTCAGGATGGCATAAGGCATCGAAAGGATGCTGGCCCAGGCGACGCCGACACCCACCATTGAAGCCAGCAGGTAGTGGTAATCGGAGATGAAGTAGATGGAGACCAGCCCCGCCGCGCCGCACAGCAGGCAGATCGCGTGGGCCGCTTTCCTGCTTGTGCGGGCCGCCAGGACGGGAATCAAGAACGCCACCAGGGCGGCGACCCCGTTGTACACGCTGAAGCTGACGCCCACCCAGTTCGCTCCCTGGTTATAGAGCGCGGAGGTCGTATCGGTGGTACCGTACACCCGGCTGGTCACCGCCGCGGTGGTGTAGATCCACATCGAGAACAGGGCGAACCAGGAAAAGAACTGCACCCACGCCAGCTGGCGCATGGTCCGGGGCATCTGGACGAAATCCGTCAGGATGGTCTTCAGCGCCGACCCTGACGGCGCGGCTGGGGTTTCCCGCGCCTGGTTCTCCTCGAAGGACGCCATCTCTTCGGGCGAGTATTCTTTCGACTTGAGCACCGTCCACAGCACCGCGACAAAGAACACGGCGGCCCCGATATAGAACGACAGCCGGACCGAGTCGGGGATCATGTGCGGGGGCGCCTGGTTGCTGACGCCGAACTTCTCGGTCAGCAGCCAGGGAAGCAGCGAGGCTCCAACCGCGCCGATCCCGATGAAGAAGCTCTGGGTCGCGAATCCCGTGGTGCGTTGGGACGAGGGCAGGTTATCACCCACGAAGGCGCGGAACGGCTCCATGGAGATATTGATGGACGCGTCCATGATCCACAGCATGCCGGCTGCCACCCAGAGCGCGGGAGAGTTCGGCATCACCAGCAGCGCCAACGAAGCGAGGATCGCGCCCACCAGGAAGTAGGGCCGCCGCCGGCCCAGCCGGTTCCAGGTGCGATCGCTGAGATAGCCGATGACGGGCTGGACCAGGAGCCCGGTGACGGGAGCGGCAATCCACAGGATGGGGATGTCGTCTACCTTGGCGCCGAGGGTCTCGAAGATCCGGCTCACGTTGGCATTCTGCAGCGCGAAACCGACCTGGATCCCCAGGAATCCGAAACTCATGTTCCAGATTTCCCAGAAGGTGAGACGCGGCTTGGGCCTGGTAGAAGCTGATGACGCCATCATGAACCTTTCTTTTCGCTTCGCGCTTCGTTGAGTCGCCTTGCCAACTGGTCGATCTGAGGATCGGTGAAAATGTCGTCGAGCAGGAGGCGCATTGGGAACTGCCAGTTGGGACGGACTGAAGACGGCGTCCCCGGCAGGTTCACGCCGCGGTCCTCCAGCCAGAGATCCTCGATCCAGGGCACCACCAGCGGGCTGTCCGATCGCCCCAGCCAGTCGAGCAGGTCAGCCAGAAAGGCGGGCGGGTCCTCGGCCCGGCGGTGCAGCAACGCGGCGAGCCGATGCACCGCCCGTCCCCGTTCCTCGCGAGCGGCAGGAACTTCCGCTTCAGAAAGAAGTCCATAGCGCACCCGCTCTACAATGTCGTTCCCTACCAGCCAACCTGCAAAGGTGGGCGTATCGTGGGTGCCCACCAGCGCCATGTCATGGGCGGTCGGAGGGGCGATGTGCGGCCCTCCCGACGCCATGAACTCCGCCAGGTACATGCCCCAGATCTTGTGGCGGGGCAGTGCCTGGTCGATCTCTTTGGGAACAGTCCCCAGGTTCTCCCCCACCACCTCGCAACGATTGAGGTTGGACTCCAGCGCGAGAATGGCGAAGAGCTCTTCCGCGGGATATGAAACGTAGGTCCCCTGGTGCAGTCCGAAGCCGTGGGGAATCCAGTAGAGCCGGGTCCAGGCCATGATATGGTCCACCCGGAGCACACCGGCAAGCTCGGCCTGGTGCGCGATCGACGCGGCCAGGTACCGGTGACCCTCTCGGCGCGACGCCTCGGGAAGCACCGGCGTAAAACCCCAGTCCTGCCCGCTGGGAAATCCCAGGTCGGGAGGAGCACCGACCGACATCCCTTCTCCAAACAGCGACTGTCGCGACCACGGGTCGAAGCCGTC
>JBDTTZ010000209.1:0-7097 GCA_040008015.1 Gemmatimonadota bacterium | reverse complement strand
CGCAGCGAGTCGAGGAAGACGCTCTCGAAAGCCGCGCCCAGGTTCTGGGTCCGGATCAACGAGGTATCCACCAGGCCCTGCACTTCGGGATCGGAGAGGTTGACGATCCGCTTGGTCAGCAGGTCGGCGAAATGGAGCACCCCGCTGTTGGCGACGATATTGCCGGTCAGCTCGGCGCCATAGACCGGCCCTACCAGGTTCCCCTTGCCGCTCGCTTCCAGGGTGAGGAAGGTCGGATTGTTGATCGCCAGGAAGTTGGTGGCGTCGAGCGTCAGGTTGAGCTCCGGCGAGGTGAGCCGGGGCAACCGGATGGTCCCGCTCAGGATCAGATCGCCGTCTCCGCTGGTGATGCGGAAGCGGGGCACCGAGATGGAGTCGCCGCTGAAGGCGAAGCGCCCGTTCATGTTGCCATAGCGGACGCCCAGGCTGGGCAGGGTCACGCCGCCGCCGATCACCTCGAGAAAGCCGGCCATGCGCGGCGCTTCCCAGGTGCCGGTCACCTCGACGTCGGTCTTGAGCAGGCCCGTCACCTTCCGCACGTTGGGCGTGAACGCTTCGAGCAGGGCCAGGTCCACGCTGTCGGCCTGGGCCCGGATGGAGAGCTCACCGGGGAGCTGGCGTCGCTTGACCTTGGCGAGTGCCAGGTCCAGGGGCAGCCTGGCCTCGACCCGAAGCACGTTCACCCCCGTGCGCCAGAGCAGCAGGTTGGCGTCCAGCAGGTGGTTCCGGTAATCGAAGACGCCCTGCACGAAGGGAGCGCGGAAATCTCCCAGGACCAGATCCCCCGCGGTCCCGGTACCCGAGATGGTCGGGGCAGCCGCGGTCCCCGTCAGCTCGACGTCCAGGGCGAGCGCGCCCGCGATGCCGGTGGTGTCCTTCCCCATCAGCGAGTACACGTCGGTGAGCGAGATGCCCTTGCCCGAAATATTCAGCGTGCCGGTTCCGTTGCGGGGCAGCTCGCCGTTCATTTCCAGGGAGCCGGCGTGGTCGGTCGTCTCCAGGCCCAGCGTGGTGAACGCGATCACGCTGTCACCGATGGCGATATCGGCCGGCCGCACCAGGCGCCAGGTGTGCACCGGGAGCTTGGCGGTCAGCGTGTCCAGCGAGAGCACCCATGCGCCGCGCCGTTTCCACCAACGCCCGCCGCCGGACATTCCCACCATGGTCCCGTAGTCCAGCGAGCCGGCCCAGGAGAGCGAGTCGGTCCACCCCTCCACGGCGACATTCACGTTGTTGAAGCCCTGCACGCCCACCCGGATCGAATCGGAGCTGAGTCCGATCGCGGTGCGGGCCCGGTGCCCGCCGGTCCACTCGAACGTCGCGGTAGCGCCCGGTGTCCCGATGTTCTGGTAGCGGAAATCCTCCACCGTGGCGAGGCCCTTGACCAGGAGCGTGTCGAGCGAGCCGCTCAGCGTGATGTCGGCCTGGGCCGATCCGCCCAATCGCACCTGCTGTTCGGCCGCCGGCACCTGCGCGGCACTGTCCGACGGCAGCGTGCTGTCGCGCCTTGCGCCGCTGACCTGCACCACCAGCGAATCGAACGGCGCGAGCGACGCGGCGGTAGCCGACAGGGTGATCGTGCCGCTGTGCGGCCGGACCCAGCCCAGGGTGCCGGAACCACTCACCCGGCCGCCGTTTTCCTCGTTCCCCCACTGCACTTCAAGGGTATCCAGGTGGATCACGCTGTCGGCGATCGCCAGGTCCGCCCGCGCGCTGTCCAGCTGGAACTCGCGGATCCGGCTGGAATCCAGCGTCAGCTGCATGGTCCCGACCGGCGCGGCCAGGGTGTCGCTGAGAATGCTGACCAGCCCGTGGCCCTGCAGCCGGGTGGAAAGGCCGCGCCCGTTGATCTTCGCGAGATCGATGTCCTGGAAGTGCAGGTCCAGGCTGTCCGCGCCCAGCCGTGGCGGCTGGAGGATGACGGCACCCACCGCCTGCGCCGCGCCCAGGTCACCCCGCACGTTGGCATCGATCGCGAGGTGTGACAGGTCGCCCTGGGTCTTGAGATGGCCGTGCAGCATGCCCTGGACGGTCAATCCGGGGAAGGAGCCGCGAAGACCTTCGAAGTCGATGGGATCGAGCTCGATGTCGGAGTCGAGCCCGAGCACCTGGCTCCGGGTATCCAGCTTGACCATCCCCTCGACGGCACTCAGGCCGCGCTCGCCGTCCCGATGCTCGGCTCGGCCATGGAACACCACGTTCTTCCAGGGTCCATCGAGAGAACCGGCCAGCGCGGCACGGCCATGCAGCCGGACCGCCGGCGCGATCAGGTTCACCGTGCGGAGATCGAAATCGGACTTGGTGATGAGGAAGTTGTCGAACACCGGGCCGTCGTGACCGCCCAGGTGCATGGTACCGTCTCCGGTCACATAGCTGGGAGGCCGGCCCTCGACCCGGGCATCATTGAACGTCACGTCCATGTTGAGGTCGAGGGTGTCGAGGAACCCGTTGCCCGCGATCTTGCCGCTGAGCGTACCGTCCAGCGGCACCGTGTCGAGATAGGGCCGGGCAATATCGAGGTTCACGTCCCGCAAGCGCAGATCCATGTCGCGCACACCGAGGCCCCGCCGGGTGTCTACCACCGCCGTCACGTTGCCTTCGATCACACTCACCCCCCGGTGCAGCACCAGGTGATCCAGCACGTAGTCGGTGCGGGTGGGCGATTCGGAAATCGCGGCGAGGTTGGCACTGCCCTGCATGTTGGGAAAGTCGGGAGATATCCAGTGCAGGTCGCGCAGGTCGAGCCGGGGAACCTCGAGCGCGAGATCGAACATCAGGTTGCCGTCGGGCCAGGTCAGCACACCGCCACCCTGAAACCCGGAGTGGGGAAAACCACCCCGCACGACCGCGATGGTCGCGCTGTCGTTCTGGATCCGGACCCGCCCCGCGAAGTCGGTGAGGGTAATGCCCGGATCGTTGAACAGCATGGCCAGGGTGTCCACTTCGATTTCCAGCGGCTTCTTGTCGGGCGAGCTGATCCGCAGCACCGGGAACCGGGCGGTGACCGCATCGGCCTTGAACACTTTGCGCAGCCCTTCGGGCCCGTCTTCGATGATGCGCCCGGGACGGGCCCGCTCCTGCGCCAGCGCCACCGCACGATCGTCTTCGGTGGTAATGCCCGCCTTGAAGTTGTAGGGCAGGTAGATCCGCACCGTGGCGCTGTCCATCCGAAAGTTGCGGAGCTCGATCAGGGGCGAGGCGCCGGTCCCTTGCTTCTCACCCAGCTTGAAGATCTCCTCGTAGTTGATTCGCCCGCTGCGATGCTTGATGATGTGGATGGTGGGGTGGATCAGGTGCAGCCCCGACAGGATGATCCGGTTGGCGAGGAAGTTGGGGATGCTGTAGCCCACTTCGATCCGCGGCGCGTCGAGCAGCAGCGCGCCCGAGGTATCCCGGATGACCACCCGATCGAGGTTCACCCCGAACAGGAAAGAGCCGGAAACGGCGCCCACGTTGACGTCGCCCCGGGTGATGCGATCGAGAAAGACCGACAGGCTGCGAGCGACCAGTGCGCGTCCCGCCCCGGTGCCGCCCAGCGCCACCATGATCCCCAATACCATGGGGACCGTGCCGAGGAGCAGCACCAGGAGCGCGTGGATCAGCTTGCGGCCCATTAGAACGGCTGCCCTATCGCGAATTGAAAGGTGAGGTTGGACCGCTGACCCCGGCTGAAATTATCCGCGATCTTTTTCAGGTCGCCGTTGCGGAAGGACTGATAGAGCGCTCCAGGTTGTGGTGGATAGCCGTTGTAGGCCACGTCGAGCCGGGCCGGTCCCAGCGGCGTCGCAAACCGCAGCCCGACGCCCGGGGTGAACCGGAGAGTAGAAGGCGCGTTTGTGTTGCCCCGCTCGAACACGGTACCGGCATCCATGAATGCCGCCAGCCGCATCCGCTGGGAAAAGATGGGCGAGGGAACCCGGAGTTCCACATTGCCCACCACCAGCATGTTGCCGCCCGTCGCCGAGAAGCGGGCCGCATTGGGACCATTCTTCGCCTGGTCCACCACGCTGGCTGAATCGGTGTCCTCCGACTGCACCACATATACCAACGGTCCCAGCTCGTTGCGCTGGTAGCCCCGCACATCATTGGGGCCGCCGGCATAGAATCGCTCGTCGGGGGGAATGAAATTGACGCTGGCCGAGGTAAACGCCACGCGGGGCGCAAAGATCGCTCCGGCCCGGAGATGCCAGCTCAGCACGATGTCCCGCGCCAGCTCGGCATACCAGGCGCCATCACCGATGACTTTGAAAAACTCGGTCAGCGATGACGACCCGATGAACCGGGAGCTCACGGTGCCCTCGGTCGAGAGCACGTAGCCCTTGGTGGGATCCAGGACGCTGTTCGCCCGGGGCAGCGAGATAGCGGCGGTTACGGTGCCGAGGAAGCGCTTCTGGCTCAGCAGCCCGATATCCTCGGCGGTACAGGCACTGAAGAACGCGCAGAAATTGGCCGAGGATGCCTGGGTATTGCCGTAGGAAACCTTGTAGGACAGGCTCACCGGGATCCGGCGCAGCCCCTCGCGCCGGATGTTGACGCTGCCGCCGATCTCCTCCCGCAGGTAGACCTGGAACTCGGACCTGCGGTCAAGGAAGGCGGAATACGTGAGAGTACTGAGCGGCTCGAGGAATCCGGGCTGTTCCAGTGAAAGCGTCAGGTCGTAGTTGAGCTTGCTGGATCCGATCGGATCCTTCCTGAGCTGGGAACAGAGCGACTGGTCGAGCCCGCCGTCGAGCGGCGTACCGACCCCGATCTTGGACGCCCGCCCCGAGATCTCGAAGATCCTGCCTCCCCCTGAAAAGTTGCGGGCCCGCCAGGCGGCGGCTCCCCGAAAGCAATCGGTCGTGGCGTAACCCAGGCCACCACGGACCCGATGCAGGCGCCCCTCGCGGATCCGGACCAGCAGGGGAACGACGGAGTCGGTGGGCTGATAGTGCGCCGAGTCGATGCCGACCGAAGAGAACTGAAACAGCTCGGTGCGGTAAAGATTGCGCTGGCTGATGAAGAGCTCGTCCTGGGAGAAGAGCCGGCCGGTTCGGGCGGGCACCATGCGACGGACGAAGCTGGTGTCGATGGGACTGGTGCCGTCGACCCGGATGGTGCCGATGGTGGACCGGGGGCCCGGCTGCACCTCGAACGTCACGTCGGCGATTCGCTTCACCGAATCCATCTGGAAGCTCTTGTACACGTTCACTGCCGGGTAACCCCGGTTGCGCAGTCGCCGCACGATGGTATCCACCGACGCCGCCATCTTGAACCGATTGAAGGGCTTGCCCACTTCCAGCGGCAATCGGTTGGTCAGCTGGCTCTTCTGGGGCACCGGCTGGATCCCGGTGAGACGAAGGCTCTGCACCACCACCGGCGGCCCCTCGGTGATCTTGAACGTCACCGTGACCTGGTCAGTCTTGCGCACCACCGCCGTATCCACCTTGACCTCCAGGAACCCGCTCGCCTTGTAGATGAACTGCAGCCGAAGCACGTCCGCCACGAACTGGCGCTCGTCGAAATAGCGCTTCTCCCCGAGGAAGCCCAGCCACTTGAAGGGCGGAGTCCGGGCAAACCAACCCGAAGCCGTCGTGCTGATGCCGGTCGCTAGAAAGGTCGTCGGGATGGACTTGGCGCCCTGGAACTTTACTCCCATGACCACCCGCGGCTCGTTCTGAGCCAGGAGTGGCGGGGCGAAAAGAAGCAGAGAACCCAGGACAGCCAATATCTGAACTTGTTTCAAAGTCGTCGTGTCATCCTGAATCGACCTGGAACCTTCAATTGACGTTGCGTCGTAACCTCAGTAGTTTGGCGGTGTTAGATCACGGTGTCAACTTATTGAGCACCTATGCGTCGCTTCCTTGTATGCTCGCTCCTCCTGGTCGCCGCGTGCGGTGACGGCGGACGCTCCCCCACCCTCCAGTATTACTTCAGCTACGATCCCCGTTCCCTGGACCCGTCGCTCTCTACCGACGTGCCCACCGGCGAGGTGGTTGCGCTCCTGTTCGACAACCTGACCCAGTTCAACGCCGATGGGGACCTGGAACCCGGCCTGGCCCGGACATTTGACGTCGATTCTTCCGGCCTGCACTACACTTTCCACCTCCGGACCGACGCCCGCTTTCACGACGGGACCCCGGTCCGCTCCTCGCACGTGCGGGCCACCTTCCTCCGGGCGCTCGACCCGGCCACCCGGGGCGGCCGGGCATGGCCGCTCTTCCCGGTCGCCGGCGCCCGGGCTTACGCCAATGGTGAAGCCCGGGACGTGAGCGGTATCGCGACGCCCGACGATTCCACGGTAGTGCTGACGCTGGACCAGCCGCTCAACGTCTTTCCCAAGCTACTGGCCATGCCGGTGACCGCGATCACGCCGGCACCACTGCCGGCCGACTTCGATCAGCATCCCATCGGCAGCGGTCCCTGGAAGTTCGTCTCCTGGGCCCATGACGACGCGATCGTGCTGGCCCGGAACCCGGAGTATTGGGGCACGGTCCCGGCGACGGACACATTGCGCATTCGCATCATCCCTGAAGCGCTGACCCAGGCCGCGGAGTACGAGGCCGGCCAGCTCTCGGTGGTGGAAATCCCCTTCGGAGAGAGCCGCCGCTGGGAGACCGAGCACGGACCCGAGATCCTGAAGCGCCCGGCGATCCGCGATGTGTACATCGCCATCAACACCACGCGGGGAGCGCTCAAGGATGTCCGGGTGCGTCGAGCCCTCAACTACGCGGTGGACATGCCGACCATACTGGCCACGGTGATCGGCGGCCGGGGCATCCAGGCGGCGGGCTCGCTTCCTCCCGGTATCATGGGCTACGACTCCGCGCGCGCGCCCTATGCGCACGATCCGGCCCGGGCCCGGCAGCTGCTGGCCGAGGCCGGTTATGCGAAGGGATTCTCGCTCAAGCTCTGGCGCACCGCGCGGGAGCAGTACGCCCGGATCGCCCAGGCGGTCCAGCAGCAGCTCGGCGAGGTCGGCATCACGGTGGAAATTGTGGAGCGCGACGCCTCGAGCGCCCGGGCGGCCGCGCGAAACGGGGAGGCGGATCTCTTTCTTACGGACTGGTACGCCGACTACCCCGATCCCGAGAATTTCAACTACCCGCTGTTCTATT
>JBDTTZ010000208.1:0-5266 GCA_040008015.1 Gemmatimonadota bacterium | reverse complement strand
GGCTGGGTCTTCATTCCCCAGGTCGGTCAGCTTTATGTCGCCAACCTCACCCTGGGAGAGCTGGAAGACCTGTTGTATTCCCGCTTGGGACGGGTGTACTCCGGGGTGGAACGGGGACCCAACGCGACGACGACGTTCAAGGTCACGGTCGCCCGGCTCCGCAAGAACCAGGTTTACGTCGTGGGAGAAGTCCTCCGCCCCGGATCCTACCAGGTCTCGGGCGCCGGCACCGCGTTGACAGCCCTGTACGCAGCGGGCGGGCCATCGGACCAGGGCGGCATGCGGCGCATCGTGATCCGCCGCGGCTCGGCGATCGTGGATTCCCTCGACCTCTACGACTACTTCCTCCAGGGAGATGCCCGGAGCGATGTGCGGCTGCAGACCGGAGATGTGGTCTTCGTGCCGGTGCACGGGCCCCGGGTTGAAGTCACCGGACAGGTCGTGCGGCCCGCCATCTATGAAATTGCTCCTGGGGAAACCCTCCGCGACCTGATCGATGCGGCCGGCGGCTTCGAAGCAACGGCGCAAGGACGCCGGGTGCAAATCCACCGGATTCTCCCGGCCGATCGCCGCTCCCCCGGCACCCCCGAGCGCGTGGTGGTCGACCTCGGTGCCGAACAATTCGTGGGCCTCGAGGGTCCCGCGTTTCCATTGGTCGCGGGCGACTCGGTCGTGGTATTCGGCATATCCAGCCGGGCCCGGGGGTTCGTGACGGTGCGCGGCAACATCTGGATGCCTGGCACTGTCGGCTTCAATCCGGGGATGCGGTTGAGCGATGCCGTGCGCCTTACCGGCGGACCCAAGCCTGATGTTTACCTGGGACAGATCCTGGTCAGCCGGCTGCGCAATGACAGCACCCGGATCCAGCTCCGCTCGGCCTTCCGCGACTCCACCGGGGCCGTGACCGAAGACCTGGCGCTGGAAGACGAGGACGAGATCAGCGTCTTTTCGCGCACCGACTTTCGCCCCATCCGTTTCATCGCCATTACCGGCGCCGTTCGCCGGCCGGGACGGCTCCCCTACCGCCAGGGAATGACCCTGCGCGACGCCGTGCTCATGGCCAACGGAGTCACCGAGGACGCGCTGCTCAAGGAAGCTGAGGTCGCGCGCCTGCCCGAGGATCGGAGCCGCGGCATCGTGGCCACCACGATCCGGGTCCCCCTCGACTCGACCTATCTCTTCGAGCGCGATCGCGATTCGACCTACCTGGGCCCCCCCGGCGTCGATGCCCCGGCGAGCGGCGCCCCGATCTTCGAGCTCAAGCCGTACGACAACATTCTCATCCTGCGCCAGCCCGACTGGGAGTTGCAACGCACGGTCGTGATCCAGGGTCAGGTGCGCTACCCCGGCCGCTACGCGCTGCTGACCCGCACCGACCGGCTGCTCGACTTGATTAAGCGGGCGGGCGGACTCAACAGCGAGGCGTATCCCACCGGCGTCCAGTTCTCCCGATCGCTGAACCGCGCGGGCCGGATCGGCGTGGACCTCCCGCGGGTGATCCGGGATCCCCGGTATCGCGACAACCTGATCCTGGTCGGCGGCGACTCCATATTTATTCCCGAGTACAATCCCGTCGTACTGGTCGGAGGCGCCGTCAACTCTCCGGTGGCGATCTCCTACGCGCCGGGGCGCAACTCGGATTACTACATCTACTCGGCAGGCGGCTTTTCCAGTCGGGCCGATCGGAGCCGGGCCTACGTGACCCAGCCCAACGGGAAGGTGGAAAGCGTGAAACGGCATTTCCTGCTACCCGACTACCATCCCACGCCGCTGGCGGGCGCGATCATCTTCGTTCCTGAGCGGGACCCGGCGGACAAGAAGGATTACGTGGCTATCGTCGGGTCTCTCGCCCAGATCGTGGCCAGTATCGTCGCGATCGTCGTCGTCGCCACCCGCCCATAAGGGCGCACGGCGCGCATCTTGTATCGTGGGGAGCGCGCCTTCGTTCCCAGCCTGAACAGACCCCGAAACGCCCAGGAAATACCAATGGCCACGACCACCCGCCCCGGGAAGACCAGCTATCCCGCGGCAGAAATTGCAAAACTCTTTGCCCCGCCCGAGTCGGAGCACCCGAGCGACAAGCTGCGCCGGTTGCTCAAGGATGCGGCGGCTTCCCGCAGCTATCTCCACACCGCCGGGGCCTACGACGCCTTTACCGCCGCGATCATGACGCGGGTCGGGTTCAAGACACTGTATGGCAGCGGATGGCAGCTGGCGGCCACCAAGAGCATGTTCCCCGACATCGGGGTGTACGCCTCGCACGACATGGTCAAACTGGTCCACGAGCTATGGATGGGCATCGAGGGCGCGCGCCACACCCATTTCTATGATACCGGCGGCAAGGAAGTGCTCGACGTGCCGCCAATGTTCGTGGACATGGAGGCCGGATTCGGCGGGCCGGGCCAGACCTTCTCTCTCGCGGTCGAGCTGATTCGGGCCCGGGCCGGCGGCGTCCATCTCGAGAACCAGGACCCCGCCGACCGGACCTGCGGCCACATCGTGAAAGTCGGCGCCCACAAACGGGCCAAGGTCCTGGTGCCCCGCAAAGAGTGGATCGCGAAGCTCAAGGCGATCAAGGCGGCGGCCCAGGTCAGCGGCGAGCAGGTCGTGATCATCGCGCGGACCGACTCGGTGGACGGCGCCATTCCCGGCGAGCCGGCAGGGGGCGTGCAGGGCGCCATCGAGGACGCCTGGGAAGCGGCCGAGCTGGGCGTGGACGTCGTGTGGCCGGAATTCAATAACACGGAAATCGACCAGCCCCAGCAATTCTCCGAGGGGGTGCGGAAGTACTATCCGAAGCAGATGCTGGGATTCAATCTTTCGCCTTCGCTGTATTTCGGCCGGGCCAAGAAGGCCGGGACCATGATCAGCAATCAGCAGCTGGCGGACCTCGGATTCGTCCTCCAGTTCTCGACCCTGTTCAACTTCAGGACGGCGGGGATGGCGCTGGAGCGGGGACTCCGGAAGTTCGCGTCCGGCGGTCTCGATGCCCTGGCCGACCTGCAGAACGAAGAGGACGAGGCGAGCGGCGGGGCCCCGACCACCAAGATGCACCAGAAATTTGCGGGGATGGATCGGTGGCTGCTGCTGGAGCAGTTGCTTTCCGACTAACGGACGTCGACGCCCAGTTTCCGGAGCCGGACCACCTCGGCTGGCTCCATCCGCACTTTCAGCTCGAACACTCCGTTCAGCTGTTCCCGCGACATTACCTCGCCGATCCGGTACAACTCGGCCAGGCGGGCTCCTTCCCCTACGGGGACCCGCACCGTAACCGCGGGGTGCGCGCGGCGCTCCAGCTCGCGCAGCCGCTGTTTGAGCTCGTCCATCCCGCCCGGCTTGATCGCGCTGGCGATCACCGCGTCCTCGTGCAGCTCCCGGATCCGCGCCACCACGGCCTCGGCATCTTCCACCGCGTCGATCTTGTTGAAGATGGGCACCGTCTCCCGCTCGCCCACGCCGAGCTCCGCCAGCACTTCGTGCACCACCGCCATCTGTTCTTCCCACTCTGGATGGCTGGCGTCAATCACGTGGAGCAGCAGGTCCCCTTCCCGGACTTCTTCCAGCGTGGCGCGGAAACTCGCTACCAGGTGGTGGGGTAGCTTGCGGATGAACCCCACGGTATCGGTGATGCGCACCCGGACGCCGTCGCCCAGGTCAACTTCCCGGGTGAGGGTGTCCAGGGTGGCGAACAGCCGGTCTTCCACGAACACATCGGATTGGGGGGAGAGCGCCCGGAGGATGCTCGACTTGCCCGCGTTGGTATAGCCGACCAGCGCGAGAGACAACAGGGGTTGCCGGCCGGAGCGCACCGTCTCCCGGTGCCGCTCGACGTCCTTGAGCTTGCCGTGCAGGAGTGAAATCCGGCGCCGGATGATCCGGCGGTCGGTTTCCAGCTGGGTTTCGCCGGGACCCCGGAGGCCGATGCCGCCGCGAATACGCGACAAGTGGGTCCACATCCTGGTCAGCCGGGGCAGCAGGTATTGCAGCTGGGCCAGCTCCACCTGGAGCTTCGCCTCGTGGCTCCTCGCCCGGGTCGAGAAGATGTCGAGAATCACTTCAGCCCGGTCCATCACCCGGACCTTCAGTTCCTTCTCAAGGTTGGCGCCCTGCACCGGCGTCAGCTCATCGTCGAAGATGGCGAGCGTCGCCCCGGATTGGGCCAGCTTTTCCCGCAGCTCTTCGACTTTACCTTCGCCGATCAGGGTGGCGGGATTGGGAGACGCGATCTGCTGGGAGAGGGTTCCCACTACTTCGGCGCCGGCCGTGTCCACCAGCCGGCCCAGCTCATCGAGGTGCTCCTGCATGTGCGCCACGTCCGCTGATCCCTTGCGTGGCGCCGCCACCAGGATGGCGCGTTCGGTCGGCGGCTGGACGGTGATCAGAGAACGGACGATGTCAGACCTCCACAGAAGGCGGTATTAGACGGGAGAGGACGGTAGTGGGCGGTAGTGGGCAGTGGATACGCGGTCGTTTACCGCCTACTACCGTCCATTACCGCCGATTACTGCCTGTCAATTGCCTGGCGCTGCGGGCCGGTTCCCATTGACGGCCACCGACCCCGACCGGGTGAACGGCACCGCCTGGGTCCCGAACGGCGTCTGCATGCTGGCGGTTCCCTTCAACGTGTACTTGACCGTCCCGTAGTTCAGCGCCGACCGAGCGGCTTCGCCCACGCCGGCCCAGACAAAGCTGAGCGGGACGACCACGGTCACTGTCTGGCCCTTGGGAAGATTGAACGCATCGTTGAAATCGACGTCCCCGAAATGGGTGTTCTCCACGTCGAGGCCGAGCTGCATCCGGGTGCCGCGGAGATCGAATTCATTGGGGTTGTTCACGTCCAGGTAGAGATCCACCGTGCCTCCCACCAGCCCGATGCTGCGCACCTGCACCCCCTGGAGCCGGACATCGGGCTCCTGGAACTTCCCCATGCCGAGTGAGGCACAGGCACCCAGGCCCGCCGCCATGCCTACCAACATCAAGAATCTCATTCGCATTGGATTTATCCCTCGCCTTCGCGCTTGATTCGATCCCAGTATTCCAGCCGTTCCTTGATTTTCTTCTCGAAACCCAGCTCCCCAGGTTCGTAAAACACTTTCCCGGTCATCCCCTCCGGCAGGTACTCCTGCGGGACGTACGCATCGGGGAAGCTGTGGGCGTACTGGTATCCCTTGCCATAGCCCAGGTCCTTCAGGAGACCGGTCGGCGCGTTCCGGATGTGCAGCGGCACCGGGGCGGCCGGACTGTTGCGGGCCGCGTCCAGCGCTTC
>JBDTTZ010000207.1:0-3291 GCA_040008015.1 Gemmatimonadota bacterium | reverse complement strand
TTGGACCCGCAAGATACAACCTCTGGAGTGAAGATTCCTCAGCCGCTATGCTCCCCCGGAGTGACATATCTAGATTGTAAGGGGATAAGGCGCGAGGTCAGCTGGTACCGGATTTGAGCCTGGCCCCAACTGGAACACGAAGAACCCGAAGGAACCGCGGAGATCACGAAGTACATCAAAAGACTATTACGGGTTGTTCTCCGTGATCTCCGGGTACTTCGTGCCCTTCGTGTTCCAGTTGTGGCTGAATTGAAAACCGAGTACCATCTCACCGACCCCCACCACCACGATGACTCAGGACAATAACTCTGTGCTCCAATGACAACGAGTATTGATTCGCCTCGCGTCATCCGCGCCGCTCGCGGCACCGTGCTTTCCTGCAAGGGCTGGCACCAGGAGGCGGCGCTCCGCATGCTCATGAACAACCTCGACCCCGAGGTCGCGGAGCGGCCCGAAGAGCTGATCGTTTACGGCGGGGGGGGCAAGGCAGCGCGGAACTGGGAGTGCTACCATCGCATCGTGGAGACCCTGCGCCGGCTGGAGAACGACGAGACCCTGCTGGTGCAGAGCGGCAAGCCGGTAGGAGTGTTCCGGACCCACGAAGAAGCCCCGCGCGTACTGATCGCCAATGCCAATCTGGTCCCCCGCTGGGCAACCTGGGAAGAGTTTCGCCGGCTCGACGCCCTCGGGCTCACGATGTACGGCCAGATGACCGCCGGGAGCTGGATCTACATCGGGACCCAGGGAATTCTCCAGGGTACCTACGAGACCTTTGCCGAGCTGGCGCGGCAGCATTTCGACGGCACCCTGGCGGGTCGCACCGTGGTGACCGCCGGACTGGGCGGGATGGGCGGTGCCCAGCCGCTCGCCGCCACCATGAACGGCGCCGCCTTTCTTGGGGTGGACGTGGACGAATCGCGGATCCGGCGGAGGGTGGATACCGGCTACTGCGACGTGTTGAGCCACGATCTCGACGACGCGCTCCGCCAGCTGAGCCAGGCCCGGCAGGAGAAACGGGCGCTCTCGATCGGGCTGGTGGGGAATATCGCCGAGGTGCTGCCGGCTGTGGTGAAGCGCGGCGTGGTTCCCGATGTGGTGACTGACCAGACGTCCGCGCACGACCTGATGGTCGGCTACATCCCGACCGGCCTCGACCTCGAGGCGGCGGCGGAACTGCGCACCAGGAGCCCGAAGGAGTACGAAGGCCGGGTGCTGGATTCGATGGTCGTGCACGTCCAGGCGATGCTGGATCTGAAGAAAAAGGGCGCCATCGTCTTCGATTATGGCAACAACCTGCGGGGCCAGGTGGCGGATCACCGGGGGATGCCCCAGGCGTTTGATATCGAAGGCTTCGTGCCCGCGTTCATCCGGCCGCTGTTCTGCCGGGGCGCGGGACCGTTCCGCTGGGCCGCGCTTTCCGGTGATCCCAATGACATCGCGGTCACCGATGCAGCCGTGCTGGAGACTTTCCCGAAGAAAGACGCGCTCGCCCGCTGGATCCGGCAGGCCAGGGAGAAGGTGCACTTCCAGGGTCTTCCCGCGCGGATCTGCTGGCTGGAATACGGCGAGCGCGCCGAGATGGGACTCAAGTTCAACTGGTTGGTGAAAAAGGGGAAAGTTTCGGCGCCCATCGTGATCGGCCGCGACCATCTCGACACCGGATCCGTCGCGTCACCCAACCGGGAAACCGAGAACATGAAGGACGGTTCCGACGCGATCGCGGACTGGCCGCTCCTGAACGCGCTGCTCAACACGGCATGCGGGGCCAGCTGGGTCTCCCTGCATCACGGCGGCGGTGTGGGCATCGGGTATTCGATTCACTCGGGGATGGTGGCGGTGGCGGACGGCACCGAGATGGCGGATCGCCGGCTCCAGCGGGTGCTGACGGCCGATCCGGGCACCGGCGTAATGCGCCATGCGGACGCCGGGTACGACATCGCGATTCAGACGGCGAAAGAGCGCGGGGTCGATCTTCCGATGATCAATCCCTCTCCCCGCTCG
Organism: Gemmatimonadota bacterium; assembly: GCA_040008015.1. Taxonomy (GTDB): domain Bacteria; phylum Gemmatimonadota; class Gemmatimonadetes; order Gemmatimonadales; family GWC2-71-9; genus DASYPP01. Next base: position 1,290 of record JBDTTZ010000207.1, on the reverse strand, counting down.
GAATGACACTCTACTAATGCCCCTCCTCCGCAACATCGGCCTGCTCGCCACCTGCCGGGCCACCGGCGGCCAGGGTGATATCCACCCGATTCCCAACGCCGCGCTGGCGTGGAATGGCGCGGTGATCCAATGGGTCGGGCCGGAGCGCGAGCTCCCTTCCGCCTTCTCCCGTGAACCGGTTCGCGATGCCGGCGGGCAGCTCCTGGTCCCCGGACTGATCGATGCGCATACCCACCTGGGATTCGGCGGCTGGCGAGCCGGAGAGTTCCAGCAGCGGATCCAGGGCACCAGCTACCTGGAGATCGCCCAGGCCGGCGGTGGGATCCTTTCGACCGTCCGCGCTACCCGGGCCGCGACGGCCGACGAACTCCTCCAGCGCTGCCGCGGCTTCCTCGACGAGATCGTTCGACTCGGTATCACCACGGTCGAAGCGAAGAGCGGCTACGGGCTCGACGTCGAGACCGAGAATCGGCTGCTTCACGTCTATCGACAGCTCAAGGTGGAGGGACCGGTAGACATCGTCCCCACCTTCCTGGGTGCGCACACTGTCCCGGTCGAGTTCAGAGAGGAACGAGCGGCCTACCTGGACCTGCTGATCAACCTGATGATCCCGGAGATCGGCGCCGAAGGCCTGGCGGAATTCTGCGATGTGTTCGTGGAAGAGACGGCCTTCACCGTCGCTGAAGCCCGGAGGATTCTCGGAGCGGCCCGCGACGCCGGCATGGGTCTCAAGCTGCACGCAGACCAGCTGCAATCCGGCGGAGGCGCGGAGCTGGCCGCTGAAGTCATGGCCGCCAGTGCGGACCACCTGGAGCACGCGTCGCCCGGGGGAATCAAGGCGATGGCCGCGGCTGGGGTCGTCGCCGTCAGCCTGCCCCTGGCATCGCTGTACCTGCGCCAGTCACCGATGCCGGCGCGAGAGTTCATCGACGCTGGAGCAGCGGTGGCGATCGCGACCGACTTCAACCCCGGCTCGTCACCCAGCTACCATCTGCCGCTGGCGATGACGCTGGCCTGCATTCAGCAGCGGATGACGCCGGCCGAAGTCCTGAAGGGGACGACGATCTACGCGGCGCGGGCGTGTGGTCGCGAGGCGGTGGCTGGTTCGCTGGAGGTCGGGAAACGGGCGGATTTCGCCCTGATCGCTGCCCCGGACGTGGAGCAATGGCTCTATCATTTCCGGCCGAACGCCTGCGTGCTGACGGTCGCGAACGGGATGGTGCGCTGGGAGGCCTGAGGCTTGTTTGAAGCGGGAGGTGGGAGTGTTGGCGGAGGCCTCAGCGCCATGCC
>JBDTTZ010000206.1:0-3524 GCA_040008015.1 Gemmatimonadota bacterium | reverse complement strand
GCAAAGCAAAAGCGCCGGCGGAATCCGCCGGCGCTTCGCCTGCCGAGGACTGAATTAGTAGGTGACCGTCATCTGCACGGTGCCGCTGTACGCGCCAGCGGCCTGGTTGGTCGCGGGGGTGACCGTCGCCCCAACGAAGACGAACAGGGTACCACCGGCGCTAAAGGCCGAGTTGGTGGTCGCCGCCGAGGGAACGAAGTTGGTGCCGCCGACTGGGGCATTCACCGTGTTGTGATGGCCGGTCCAGGTTCCGATCGGGAGGTTGTTGGCACCCGAAATCAGGTTCGCGGGAAGCACGAAGCTGATCAACACGGGAGAAGTGGCCTGACCGGTCACGTCGAAACGGCCGGCGGTAGCGGCATTCACCGCGATCACCTTGGCCACGCCGGGGAATACGTTGCCGAAGGCCAGGTTGACGGCGCCCGTCACATCGATGGGCTGCTGAACCGTGGCGGTCGCGGTAACGCTCCCGGTCTGCGACTGGGCAAAGACGCTTGTAGTGCCGAACATCGCGGCGGCGGCGAGACCCAGGACTACCTTCGAGATGGTACGCATGTCCTACTCCGTGGATGAGTGTGAGTGATAGCCTGGCGAACTCTTTTCGCCGTCGGAGTAGGCTTGGGCAAGCGGTATGCCATCACTGACTAGAATCTTCATCTATGTATCATTGTTTGACGCAACCACCCAACGCCAGCGTGGCTATCTGCTTACCCAGGCTCAGGTCATCTTTCGCCGGACACTGTCAACATTCAAGACAGAAAACTGGCAGCATTGCGTGCCAGCCAAAACATGATAAGTTGATATCCCGCTTGTGGTTGAACCATCATGCATAAGCGAGCACAGCTCCTGCTTTAGTCCCTTGGCGTGCGGCCTCCCCCGGTCGGCACGGGGGAAGGATGTCTCAGTGAAAAGGCTTGCATTCACGCTGGCAACCGTCGCGCTCTTTTTGACACTTGGCGCCAGGCCGGCTCATGCTCAGCATAGTGGCAGCCTGCAAGCTACCGCCCAAGTCGTTGATACCCGGGCTGCCGTTGGAGGGTTGGAATCGGCCCGGAATCTTGCTTCAGCCTGGTCGAAAGAACCTTCCCGGACCACTGAAGTGGCGACCCGTTACGCCCAGGTCTCGCTGGTTTCCCTGCCCGACGTCTCGGCTCAGGGCCGCCCTGAGACCCGGCTCGAGATTCGGGTGGAATACCTGAGGAACTAGCAGAACAGGAATCGCCGGACCCCGCTGCGCCCCGCCTTAACCCGCGATCGTCCGCAACTTGGGCCTCTCTATTGGCCCACGCTTTGCTATGTCAGCAACGCTTCATCACGTATGGCTCGGCGGTCGACATCTCATTCTGGCATACATATGGAAGCGGGAGCGCGCATGCTGTTCCGGGATAGTAGATGATCGCGTTTCTGTCCTACCTCTTTCGCGTTGCCGCCCTGGCCCTTGCCTTGGTACTCTGGTACCGGCATCGCGATTGGAGGGTGGGGATGCTGTTTGTGCTCCTTCTTCTCATGGCGCTTCGGGTCACCCTTCTGCTTGACGTGGGGCCGGGCGGAGACCTCGGCGCATTTGCTCCGGATCAGATCGCCCACCTCCTGGTGAGCGCCTCCGCGCTCATGCTGGTCTTCTTTCTCGACGGATTCATCGCCGAGCAACGCTGCATGTCGGCGGCCCTCGCCCTGGAAAAGGCTTCGCTGGAGCAGCTCTTCGAAAGCGCGCCCGATGCGCTCTGCCTGGTAGACAACGACAGCCGCATTCTCCGGGTCAACTCCCACTTCACCCGGCTCTTCGGATACACGGTCGAGGATGCCCGCGGCGAATCGGTAGATGACCTGCTGGCCCCCGAGGCACTGCAGGACGAGGCCGCCAAGCTGACTCAGCAGGCCGCCCGGGGGGCCCGCGTCAGCATGGAGACCCTGCGCCGGCGCCAGGATGGATCCGTGGTGGACGTTTCCATCATGGGAACTCCCATCATCGTGAACGGCCAGCAGGTGGCGGTCTACGGCAGCTACCGCGACATCACTCAGCGCAAACGGGTGGAGCAGGCCCTCCGGGAGAGCGAGGAGCGCTACGCCCTGGCGGCCCGGGGCTCGAATGATGGGCTGTGGGACTGGGACTTCCGCCGCGACCGGATCTACTTCTCACCCCGGTGGAAGGTCATGCTGGGGCTCAACGAAAACGACCTGGCCGAGTATCCCGATGAGTGGTTCTCCCGGGTCCATCCCGAGGATCTTGACCGGGTGAAGGCGGAGATCGCGGCGCACCTGGAGGGCGGGGGCGCCCACCTGGAGACCGAGCACCGGATGCGGCTGGCCGATGGCGGGTACCGCTGGATGCTGGTCCGCGGCATCGTGCTTCGGGACGAAACCGGTAAGGCCTATCGGATGGCCGGTTCCCAGACCGACATCAGCGACCGCAAGCTCTATGAGCGGCAGCTTCAGCACGACGCGCTGCACGACGCATTGACCGGCCTGCCCAACCGCACCCTGTTCATGGATCGGCTGGAGCACGCACTGGCCCGCGCCCGCCGCCGGCCCGACGAGCTCTTCGCCGTGCTCTTCCTCGATCTCGACCGGTTCAAAGTGGTAAACGACAGCCTGGGCCACCTCCTGGGCGACCGGCTGCTGGTGGAGTTTGCCCGCCGCATGGAGCGTTGCGTGCGACCCGGCGATACCGTGTCCCGCCTGGGCGGCGACGAATTCACCATCCTCCTGGAAGACCTGCGGTCGCCCGAGGAATCGATCCAGATCGCCGAGCGCATCCAGGCCGACCTGCTCTTCGCATTCAACCTGAGCGGGACCGACGTCTATACCTCGGCCAGCATCGGTGTCGCGCAGGGGAGCGCGGACTATGCCCGGGCCGACCAGCTGCTCCGCGATGCCGACACGGCCATGTACCGGGCCAAGTCCGGCGGCAAGGCGCGTCACGAAGTATTCCAGAAGGCGATGCACGCCGACGTCCTGACACTACTGCACCTGGAAACCGACCTCCGGCGGGCGGTAGAACGGGCCGAGTTCACGCTGGACTATCAGCCGATCATGGACCTGGAACGCCAGCGGATCATCGGCTTCGAGGCGCTGATCCGGTGGCATCATCCCCAGCGCGGCACCATCAGTCCCAGCGAATTCATTCTTACCGCGGAAGAGACCGGGCTCATCGTGCCGATCGGCTGGTGGGTGCTCAAGGAGGCCTGCCAGCAGATGCAGGTCTGGCATACCAGGTTCCCCGAGCACCAGGAGCTCAGCATCAGCGTCAACCTCTCGGCGCGGCTCTTTCGCCAGGCCGGCCTGCACCAACGCGTGGTGGAGGTGGTGAGCTCCGCCGGCCTGCATCCGACCAAGGTGAAGCTGGAAATCACCGAGAGCGCGCTGATGGACTACGCCGAGGCGAGCGTGCTGACGCTGCGGCAGCTCAAACAGGCGGGTATCCAGGTGCAAATCGACGACTTCGGCACCGGCTACTCGTCACTCAACTATCTCCAGCGTTTCGAGATCGACGCGCTCAAGATCGACCGCTCGTTCGTGAGCCA
>JBDTTZ010000205.1:0-3816 GCA_040008015.1 Gemmatimonadota bacterium | reverse complement strand
GTCACTTGTCACTTGTCACTTGTCACTTGTCACTTGTCACTTGTCACTTGTCACTTGCCACTGGTCACTGGTTATTTGGTACACCTCTGCCATGACCGACACTTCTCACGCCGTTCTGCTCGCCCTGGGCCTCGGCTCCCTGGTGATGATGGTGACCGCGCTGGCCCGGCGGCTGCCGATACCGACCCCGATTCTCCAGGTCGGTGCCGGGCTTCTGGTCGGGCTGATCCACGGCGCGGCGGTGCCCGAGCTCAATCCCGATCTCGTCTTCTTTGTCTTTCTCCCCCCGGTGCTGTGGTCCGCGGCCTATTTCACCTCGCTGCGAGAGTTCAAGGCCAATCTACGTCCTATCGGCCTGCTCGCCATCGGTTTGGTGATCGCGACCACCGGTGCGGTGGCCGTGGCAACGCATGCCCTGCTGCCGGGCCTTCCCTGGGCGGTGGCGGTAGTGATCGGCGCGATCGTCTCGCCGCCGGACGCGGTGGCGGCCGGGGCCATCATCAAGCGATTGCCGGTTCCCCGCCGGGTGGTCGTGATCCTCGAAGGCGAAAGCCTGGTGAACGACGCCTCGGCGCTGGTGCTCTATCGCACCGCCGTGCTGGCCGCCGTCACCGGACACTTCAGCCTGGGTGAGACGATCGTCCGGTTCTTCATCGATGCCGGCGTGGGCATTCTCATCGGCCTGATGATCGCATGGCTGGTCGTGGCGATCGCCCGGCGGGTGGACGATCCGATCGCCCTGGCCCTGGTAACGCTGCTCGCCCCCTATTTCGCGTGGATCGGTGCCGAGCTGCTCCACGTATCGTCCGTGCTGGCCTGTGTCACCGGCGGCCTCTACCTGCGGCAGCACTTCTCGACGGTGGTGTCGCCCCTTACTCGAATCAACTCGCTGGCGGTCTGGGAGGTCCTGATCTTCGTGGTGAACGGGTTCATCTTCGTGCTGCTGGGCATTCAATTCGGTGACCTGGTCGAAGCGACGCCGCTCCCCACGTTGATGCGGACCGGCCAGGTCGCCCTGGTGGTGAGCCTGATCGCGATCCTGGTGCGGTTGATCTGGGTGCCGCTGGCAAGCTACCTGCCGCGCCGGCTGAGCAAACGGATCCGGCGGCGCGACCCGATGCCGAGCGGCAAGGCTATCGGATTGGTTGCGTGGACCAGCATGCGGGGCATCGTCTCCCTGGCCACGGCGCTGGCGCTCCCGGCCGCCCTGGCCGATGGTACCCGGTTTCCCTATCGCAGCGAAATCCTGATCATCACCCTCGGCGTGATCCTGGTGACCCTGGTGCTCCAGGGGCTCACGCTGGCACCGTTAGTCAAACGGCTCCGATTCTCCCATGATCCGACGCCCCTCGTCGAGCAACAGCATGCCCGTCGCGAAGCCCTGCGGGCCGGGCTCGACCGGCTGGAGGACCTGGCCGACGAGCCCTGGGTTCCCCGGGACGAAGTCCCCCGGCTTCGCGAGGAGTACCGGCGGCGGAGCCAGCTGGAGCGAACCGGCGCGACTGGAGGGCGCGGCGACGGTTCCAGCCGGCTGCGGGCGGATCTGCTCCGGGCGGAACGGCGCGCGATGGTCCGCCTTCGCAACGAGGGCGCCATCAGCGATGAGGTCTTGCACGAGCTGGAGCGGGAGCTGGACGCGGAAGCGATTCGACTGGGAGCGGGCGAGGAGAGATAGGGGTTAGTTGGCTACGACAACTGCACACCACGGAAGCACGGAATTCACGGTACTGCCACGGAAGGTGTTTCATAGACCTTATGAATCATGGCCATGCTTCCGTGGTGATGCTTTTATCCTCAGAGCAGCTTTCTCTTCAAGCCCTGCGGGAGAAACTCTACGTTGAAATTTATCAGCAAACCGGCTGAAATCCCTCGGAGGCGCATGTAGGTTAACAGTTGGGCACTATGGATTGGGAGGAGTTTTGCCACCGCCTTGATTTCAATGATGAGGCAGTCCTCTACCAATAGGTCGATACAGTAGCCCTTGGCGAGCTGTATCCCTTTGTACTCCAGCGGGAGGGCAACCTCACTTCGATAAGATATGCCTCTGAGATCTAACTCACGGGACAGGCAGGCATGGTAGCTGGACTCCAGGAGTCCGGGTCCCAGGTTCCGATGGACTTCCATTGCGGCGCCAATCACCTTCTCGCTGACCAGGTTGCTCGGGTGCTGTAGCAGGCTCATAACTCCTCCCGGTTCCCATTGAATCTCGGAAAGAGTGCCAAAAAAGTATCATCCTTTTAACTCGTAGCCGGTCCCTATTCACGCATCCGTGCAACCTTCCGTGTATTCCGTGCTTCCGTGGTGAGTCAGGTCCGATGCAGAACCAGTGGAGCTGGGTTGGTTTCTGATGGCGACGGATTACGGGTCGCGCCTTCCGGCAGGCGGTCGAGGCGGTCGAGGCGGTCGACGTCGATAGTGACGATTCCGTCGGGCGAGTCCACGAAGATATCCGCGAACTTGGCGTCCCAGCGCACCTCCTCCCAGACATACGAAGTCCGCGAGACCACCCGAGCCGAGAAGGTCGAGTCCAGCGCACCGATCTGGATCAGGAACTCGGCTTCGCCGTTCCGCAGTTTTTCCGGGGTGACGCCGGCTAGCGGGCTGTCCCTGGTGATGGGATGGACGACGGTCCAGTGCAGGGTGAAGAACTCGACCGAGTCGCGCTCGAGGTCCAGCTGGTGAAAGCGACGCGTTCGGGTGCCGTCCACCTCTTCGAACCACGCCAGGATTACCCGGGCCGACACCTCGAACAGCTCGGCCGGGCTCAGGTTGACCAGCCGGAACATGAACCCGCGACCGTCCCGGTACGGCGCGATCGCGGCCGACTCGGAGAAGCGGATCGTGGCACGGGGCCGGGTTGTCTTCGCCAGCATGATGCCGATCAGCGCGATGATCGAAAGCAGTCCCAACACCGCCTCGAACACGGTGAGCCAGGTGGCGGTATCGCCGGCCGGGTAGAGCGGGCGGGTGCCGAGGGTGGTGAAGACGCCCACGCTGTAATAGAGGGCGGCCAAAAAAGGATCGCCGACTCGAAGCGCATCCATCCCGGCCAGCCCGGAATCCAGCGCCAGGTAGCCGAGGGCAAACACTCCGTTGACGAGCAGGAGCAGTCCAACCGTCCAGACCAGGAACCTGGACCACGGCATCTGCAGCGCGTGCAGCAGGGCCCGGGACCAGAACTGCCGGCCCAGCCCGTACTTCCGGGCACTCGGCGTTCCATCGCGGCTGAGAAAGCGTCCGCGGGAGCGTTCGACGACCACGCCACCGAAGCCCAGGTCTTCGGGCGGTGGAGTCGGGGTTTCCGGTTCCTGCGATGTGGCCATAGTCATCTCCGCGCGGGCTCCGGGTAATCTAGCGCCGCTCCAGCGCCGGCCGGTCCCAGCCGCCCAGGTTCGCCGCCGCCGAGTAGGTGCTCTCCAGAAAGCTCAACAGCTCGGCGTCGGGATCGGCGGCCGTGCGCACCGCCTCGTAGGGCAGTATCCACTCGTGCAGGGTGGAATCATAGGATGCGGCAGCGGGCTGGATTTTCGCTTCGGGGCAGCCGGCCGGTTCGGGGTAGGCGTAGGCGTAGAAGGCCGGCTCGGTGATGGTGCCACCACCGGGCCACCACCCGGCGCTGATGCACTCGTGGGAGTACGCCTCTCTGGTTACCCAGTCGGCGAGATGGGGAATCCCGCCTGGATGTGTTGGAGCGGTGCGGCCGGAGAAGCGGGTGCAGGAGAGATCGAAGCCGCCCCACCAGAAGTGGACGGGGCTGCACTTGCCGAGGAAGCGGCCGCGAAACTGGTGGAGGACGCGATCGGCCTGGACCAGCAG
>JBDTTZ010000204.1:0-9338 GCA_040008015.1 Gemmatimonadota bacterium | reverse complement strand
CGGTAGCCCTGAACTCGGTGTTGCCGCCGCTGCATCCCGACAGCCTGGTGATCCCCATTACCAGCGCGCTGCGCGGCTTGCCCCGCGACGGAACCGGGTTGTCGGCTGCGGAGTTGCAACGATTTGCCCAGCGCGACTGGCTCCGGGGCCGCCAACTGCTGGAGCCGGTGGAGGGCGTGGCGGATGGGGTCGAGCCTGATGGGAGACTTCGCGTTGCCCAACGCGATGGGGAGCTCACTCAGGTACGTTCCGGAACCGTGGTGTTGAACTCCTGAGCTTGAGGGTCGATCTTCAATCCTCAATCTTCAATCCTCAATCTTCAATTCTCGCCATGCTCCTAGTGCTCGACATCGGCAACACCGAGATCACCACCGGCCTCTTCCGCGGTGAATCGCTGGTCGCCCACTGGCGCATGACGACCAACCCGGACCGCACCAGCGATGAGTGGGGTAGCGCGATCGGGGCGTTCCTGCTCCAGGCCGGCCACTCGCCGAACGAGGTGCGGGGCATCTGTCTCGCGTCGGTCGCGCCCCAGGTGACCCAGAGCGTGGTGGCCGGCCTGGAGACCACGACCGGGTTGCGGCCGGTGACCGTGGATCCGCGGTCGCCGCTTCCCATCCAGCTTGACGTGGACGAGCCGATGAGCGTGGGCGCCGACCGGATCGTGAACGCGCTGGCGGCGAATGCGCTGTTTGCCAGCGACGCGGTGGTGGTGGACTTCGGTACCGCGACCACCTTCGATTGTGTCACCATCGATGGCCGGTTTATCGGCGGGGCGATCATGCCGGGACTCCGCACCTCGGCCGATCAGCTGACTCGCCGCGCCGCGAAGCTTCCCGCCACCGAGCTGGCCCCGCCCACCCAGGCGATCGGACGCCGCACCGAGGACTGCATCCGGGCCGGCGTGCTGTTCGGCGCCGCCGACGCGGTGGACGGGATGATCGCCCGGATCCGGAAGGAATGGCCCAACAGCGGCTCACCCAAAGTCGTAGCGACCGGCGGACTCGCGACCACCGTGACGCCATTCACCAATAACATCGACGCGGTGGACCCCGATCTCACCCTGCGCGGTCTCCGCATCGCGGCACGACACCTCGGTTTGGATTGGTGATTCCGCCACGCTGGTCGCAGTCGAGCGGGCCGCGGCGGTGGGGGTATCGGGTGCTGGGCTCGGGGTTTTCCTACCTGCTTCATCTGCGCTTCGCCGAGTGGCCGATCATGGCCGCCCATACCGCTGTCGGATATCTGCTGGCCGTTGGCCTGTCGGGCGCGGCACATGGGGAGTTGCTGGGGCAGGCGCTGCTGGGACTGGCGCTCTGGGTAGTATGTCTCAACGGTGGAACCCTCGCCCTGAATTCCGCGTTCGACAAGGACGAAGGTGACATCGGGTATCTCCGGCAGCCCCCTCCGCCGCCGCGGGCGCTCGCCGGGTTCGGTCTTGGCCTCATGGCCCTGGGCCAGGCTGCGGCACTCCTCCTCCCGATGCCCTACGCCTGGGCCTACGCGGCCTGCTTCCTTCTCTCCGTGGTGTATTCAGTTCCACCATTTCGGTTGAAGGCGGTCGCCGGACCCGACTGGCTCATCAACATGTGGGGTTTTGGGACGCTCACCCCGTTTGCCGGGTGGGCCAGCACCGGTCTGCCGGTCAGCCCGTCCGGCTTCCTCGTGTTGCTCGCGTTCTGTCCGCTCTTCGCGGCGCTCTATCCCCTGACCCAGCTCTACCAGTTCGATGAAGACCGTCGCCGCGGCGATCGCACCCTGGCGTTGAAACTGGGGATGCGAGTCAGCCTGAATGTGGCGATCGGCGCGACGCTGGTCGCCTTTGCTCTCTTCGCCTGGGGTGGGATCAAGGCAGGATGGGGACCCGGCCGGGCCGACCTGCTTCGCTGGCTCGCCCTCGGAGTCGCGCTGCTCGTGTGGGCCGGCGTGGTTCTGCCGTGGCGGATCCGATTCCGTGAAATGACAGCGGAGCAGCACCAGCGGGGAATGTATCGCGGATTGGCCGCATGGGCGGTTACTGATATCGTGGTGGTGCTGGCATTCGGGACCAATTGAGGATTGAAGATGGAGGATTGAAGATTGAACTACCGCGGTTTTTCAATCCTCAATCCTCAATCCTCCGTCCTCAATTGTGCGGCGTCGGTCCCCTAACTATATTCGACTCAACAAGTTGGTTGACCAACCCTCTCGCCCTCTCGCCCTCACGCTATGACCAGCTCCGTTGCCGCGCGCGATGCCGTTGATCTCGGCCCCACGCCATACCTGGTTCGCCGAGCCGTCATCCTCGGGATCATTCAGGCCGTCATCGTCGTGCTGTTCGCGGTGGTGACCCGGCTGCTGGATGGTCCGGTGGAAAAGATCCTCGAGGCGGTGGTGCTGGTGATCGGCCTGGCCGCCACGATTCTCCTTCCCGGCACCTGGACCCGTCCCCGCACCATCGAAGGAATCGCCGGCGCGGCTGGCATCGGCCTCGGCGCGACGGTCGTCTTTCTTCTCATCGATGTCTCGTTGCTGCAGCCGTTCGGCGCATACACCTTCCGCTGGCGCGCCATCGGGGGCGGCAGCAACTGGTGGTACCATCCGGTCTGGTGGATGGTCGGCACCTACCTCGCCTGGATGGGGGCTTTCATCATGGCCAACCAGGCGGCCCGCCAGCGGGAGCCTTCAATTGGAGGTCTGGTCCTGCTGGTGCTCATGGGTGTGGCGATCTTCGGAGTGCTGGCCGTCCTGATTCACGTGCCCGGCGCGGCCTGGTCGGTGCCGACGTTCGGCATCGCGGTGCTCCCGGCACTGGCGCTGGCGGCGATTATCACCGGGCTGGGGTCCCGCCGACCGTGAGCCAATGAAGGTCCTGAAGATCCTGCTCCGGATTATGGGCTGGCTGCTCACGCCGCTTGTGGCGTGGGCAGCTTCGTTTATTGGCGCATCGATCGGCGCGGTGATCGCGCGGCGCGTCGGCTCCCCCACCACAGGGCTCGTCATCACGGCCGCATGTGGCGCGATCGCCGGGCTGGGGACTCTGGCGGTGGTCATTCACTATCTTCGCCGCTCGCCGCGACTCCGCCAGGTGCTTCATGTGACGGAAGACGCGATCCCGGTTACCAGCGAGTTCCTGGCGCCCCCACCGCCCCAGGAAGGCGAGCCGTGAAAGTGCCCGTCCTGTTTTGCATGGCACTGGCCCTGGCCGCCTGCGGACCATCCGACCGGCAGCCGCCCGCCGTCGCGGATGCTACCGCAGCCGGCAGCGCGGACTCGCTGGTCCTCACCCTCCGCGACAGCACCGGGGTGTGGTTTGTCGCGGGGCGGCCTGATACCTCGAACGCCGGGGTGATCTGTACCGAGCGGCTGCTGGAGCTCCGGAGCGGCGGCAGGCGCGTTCCGGTTCCCTTGCTCTATACGATCGGCACACCGACGCCCATCAACGATTCGACGCTGCGAGCGGCCCTCTATCGCCATTGCGAGGTGCAGGCCTGGTACCTGGTGGATACTCGAACCGGCTTGCCCAAGCCGGAGCGCGACTCATGAGACATCGGCTTCTGCTCGCCTCCATCCTGGTGGTCCTGCCGCACTCGGCACCGGCCCAGAGCATCACCTTCGACATGGGCCGGCTGCTCTCCGATCCGGATTGGAGCACCTATCGCCTCGGCTTCGCCCGCTCACTGACGGGGCCGATTGGCTACACGCTCTACGGGCTGCACGCCGGTGAGCTGAGCCAGGGGCAGGGAAACCTGTGGGGGCCGGGTGCCGAGCTGACCCTGTTCCGCGGCGGGCACCCGGGACTCTACCTCGCGGCGGGACTTACCGGCGGGCTGGCGGGTGGCGATGGCGATCGCTTCTGGGGTTCCTGGACTGCAGGATTGGGATACGAGCTTCCCCGCCTGGGGCCACTCTCCCTGGGAGCCGAGGGTCGGTGGCGCGACCTGCGTTACCGCGGATCCCGCAGTGGCGTAGAGATCGCCGCGCGCATCGGACTGGATTTTTCTTCCGCACCTGGCCCTGCTGCGGCGCCAACCGTGCAACCGCCTCTCGCCACGGCCGGGCCGGCTCCCACCGATGCTTCGCTCAGGACCGGGGTGGAACGGTCCGGGGTGCCGGCCGATCGGGTTGAGCTGGTGGTCGAAGTCCTGGAGACGGCGACCCAGGCCATGGGCACGCCATACAAATGGGGAGGTACCGGAGCGGCGGACGGCGGGTTCGATTGTTCGGGGCTGATCCAGTACGCCTATGCCGAGCACGGGATCGCGCTCCCGCGGCGCAGCGTGGATCAGGCCCAGCACGGCACCAAGGTGGAGAAACGGCTGGACGCGCTGCTGCCAGGGGACATTCTCACCTTTTCCAATACCGGTGGGCGGGTGACCCACGTCGGATTGTACCTGGGTGACGGCCGCTTCATCCACAGCGCCAGCGACGGGGTGCAGATCAGCCTGCTGTCCCCGGACGATGTGTACGGGCGCTGGTGGTGGCGCCGGTGGGTAGGGGCCAGACGGGTGGTGTAGCGGTAGTAGGCGGTAATAGACGGTAATAGTGGGCGGTAATGGATTACCCCCAAAAAGGCTGTCATCTCAGCGCGATGGCAGCCTTTCGATTGTTTACCGCCTATTACCGCCCTCTACCGTCTATTACCGCCTAATTATGATGCATCCCTTCCATGTCATCCAACTTGTGACCCCGCACCCGGAGTGAGGCCAGGTCCTTCTGGTAGGTCGCATCGGTCGGGTCGACCTGGGGCCATTTCTTGATATCATCGGGAGCAAAGAGTCCCACCATGTGGGCCATGGCTCCGTTGGGGATGGTGGCCCCGGTCGGGTTGTCGTATTCGCTCACCACCCGGTAACGTCGTCCCGCCCGCAGTCGCAATCCCTCGCCGCTCACGCCGAAGAGCTTCCGGTCGATCTTGGTAACGTGGCCCTTGGCATCCCGGGTGGCGTTGACCGTGGTAAGCACCCGGCCGCTTTCGACGTCTTCCAGCCGAACCCGCACGCCGTAATCGTGAAGGTGGCCGCCCACCGCCAGCAGCCGTCCGCCTACCGGTAGGGTGAACTCGTATCCTTTGGTGGACGTTCCAGCCGGCACGTCAAAGGTATTGGTGCCGCCCACCGTCAGGTTCACATCCATGTAGATCGGCATCACGTCGAGCGGCCGCGGATTCTGGTTCCGCGGCATCCACTGGAGGGTGAGCCGCAGCGTTACGCCCTCGAGATCCTGCCCGGTGTCGTTGTGCCAGGCCACGTAGAGGCCCAGGTCGCTGTTGGCCGTCATCGGCACCCCGATGCTGCGCGGGATGGCAGCGTCGTCGGTCTCGGTCCCGGCGCCCATCAGTCGCTCAGCCGCCGAGTAGATCAGCTGGCGACGAGAGAAGTTCACCATGATCATGTGGTGCATGATGTGGCGGGGCAAGGGCTGGCCGTTCCGGTCCAGCACCTCGATCTTGAAGCCACGAAACCACCCTTCGACCGGCCACTGGAAGCGGCTGATCGGAGTGTCATGACTCATTCCCAGGTCCATCATGGCGTGGTCGGTCATGGGTGGCATGTTCGGGAGGTTGTACGGGCCGGTCACGATCACCAGCTCATGGTGGGCAGAATCCACCCGTACCCGGGTTGAAGGATCGATGCCGGCGGGACCAACGCTGAGGTGCGCGGTGAATATCGCCGCAATCATGGGTACCAACATTGACACGGCTCCTGTTACGGGTCGGGTCCAATTTTGCGGGTGCTATATTCCCGCCTCAAATGGTCTTGGAGATGCGGTGAAATCTTCGGCAATCGCGCCCGAAGTCAAGGCACAGTTTCCACTTGCTGGCCTGCTCCTGGTGATGTTGGTCACCAGCGTCCCCCCTTCTACGCTTGCCGCGCAGACCCGGTTCTTTCCCCAGGTTCCGTCGTTCGACCTGCCGCTGGCCGCTCCCCGGGCCGCTGCCTTTGCCGGCCGGGTGATCAGTCTCTCCCGGGGCGAGAGCCGGTTTGGGGCGGAGCAGGAGGGCGACGTGGCCGTGGGTGAGAGCTTTCCCACGCTGGCGCTCAAGCGGGGCCCGGAACCGCTCATCCTGGACTTCGGAGTCCAGGTGTATGGCCGATTCAGCCTGGACGATCCCAAGACCGCCCAGATCAGCAGCGACTGGACCACCGGCTTCACCCTGCATACCACCCGAAAGGCCTGGGAGTTTGCGCTCCAGGTCTATCATGAGAGCAGTCACCTGGGCGACGAATACGCCAATACCTTCCACGCTTCCCGGATCGACTGGACTCGCGAGGTTCTTTCGGCGTGGGTGGGTTACAAGGCCGGCCGCTGGCGATTCATGGCGGGAGGGAGCCGGGTCCTGATCGACGAGCTGAAGCTGCCGCCCTGGATGGGGGCGGCCGGCGTGGATTTTCGGGCCGGTGGTTTCAGCGTACTGGGAGAACGCCTGGTGCCGATCGCGGGGCTCTATTTCGACGGCATGTCCGCGACCGACTGGCGGATCAGCAGCAATGCCAAGCTGGGATTGGCCATCTCGGGAAACCGGCCGGGGAGGGAGCTGCGGCTTTCCCTCATCCGCCATAGCGGGCTCTCCACCCAGCGGCAGTTCTTCCGCAATGCAAGCCGGTACTTCGGGGTGGAGATCGAGTTCCAGACCTGAGCTATTGACAGTCCCTGCGCCGGGCTGCACTATCGGGCGCAGGAGCCCTCTATACTCACTTCGCGCAGCCCCCAGGTCCGCCCGATCGGTGAGCCGGAGAGAATACTCCGGAGCGCCGGGGTCCTGGTGTTGACTGCCATCCTGGTCACCTGTTCCAGCGACTCGGCCGGAGGGCCTTCCTCTGGCCCGGTGCTGGGCAATGTGACGGCCGCTCCGGTGTTCCCCAGCGGGAGTTTCTTCGGCGCCAACCTTCCCATCGATCATATCCACGCCATCGTCGTGCGGCCTCCCAGCACGACGCTCCGGGATACCACCACCAGCTTCGATGCCAACCTGGACCGCCTCCGGCTGAGTCTGCCCGTTCTCTTGACGGCATCGGCGGAATCCCTCGATGTGACCATCGAGCTGCTGAGTGGCTCCCAGGTCTTGTTCAGTGGCACCCACCGTCTCGAGGCCCACGCCGGTCCCCCATCGTCCACCCCGCCGCCGCCGCTACCCCTGGTCTTTGTGGGTCCCGGGTCACAGGTGGCCGCGCTCTTTCTGGCTCCCCTGGATTCCTCGCTTACCCAAGGTGATAGCCTGCCGATGCGGATTACCGGCCAGGACGCCAACCAGCTCCCGGTGCCAGCGTTCTATGTCTCCTGGGGCTCGGCGGACACCAACATCGCCCGGGTGAATGGGGCGGGAGTCGTTCACGGCATTGCGTCCAGCGGCCTGGTCTACATCCGGGCCCGGACCCCGGCGACCCTGAGTTTCCCCCAGGGCGTGGTCGAAAGCACGTCAGTGTTCCTGCAACCCGTCGGTGCCGGCGGGGTGGAAACCTGGACCGGTGCGGTGTCCACCGATTGGGATGTCGCGGGCAACTGGAACCCCGCCGTCGTGCCAGCCGGCACCGACAGCGTGGTCATTCCCGCTGCAACGAATCACCCTGCGCTCCTGGGGCCCGCCACCGCGGGCGCGGTTAACGTCGCCGGTGGAATCCTGGAGTTGAACGGTCAGACCTTACTGGTGCAGCGGACCTTCGCCACGACCGGTGCCGGCATCCTGCTCATGACCAATCAGACCGATGCCCTGTCGGTGGCTGGGGATGCGATTTTCAATGGCGGAAACGAACTGGGATCGATGTCCGCAGGCACCCTGGTGGTGGACGGCGGCCTGAACCAGCAGAACTCGAACAGCAACGACAGTTTCCATCCCAGCGGGACTCAGATCACCCGGCTCAAAGGGAGTACTCCCGCGGTGTTCTTCGCAAGTCCGGGGATCGCGCCCGGATCCTCCCACTTCCAGACGCTGGTCTGGACTCCGCCCGGCGCCGGAGTGATGACGCTGGGGTCCAATGTGTTCGCCCACGCTGCGTTCAGCGTGGCGGGCTCGGCGACGGTAACCGGCGGGCACACGCTGAGCGCCGGGAACATCGCCACCGTAGGGACTCTCACCTTCGACAACGTCAACGTGATCGTGGATCAGCCGGCCGGTCTGCCGGTGACCGTCAGTGACCTGACGTTCCTGAACCAGTCGCCGACCGCGGTACAGCTCCAGATCAACCATCCGGGAACCGGGTCGCCGTTCACGCTGACCAACCTCACTTTCAGCACGACGCCGACCACCGGTTTCTACCTCGGCGCAACCGACCTGAACCCGTCGGATGGCCAGGTTCTCACCCTGGATTTCCAGAACCCGGTGCCCGCCAACCCAGGTGCCTTCGTGCAGACCTCCGGCGGCGCGGTGGTGAACTGGCCATTGCCGGCGCCGGGAGCGACGCGGACCTGGAACGGCAGCGCATCCACCGACTGGTCGAATGCCGCCAACTGGAGCCCGGCCGGCGTGCCGACGGCGGCCGACACCGTGGTCATTGGTATCGTCTCGAACGAGCCGGTACTCACCGCCGGGTCGGCGGCGCAAACCATCACGATCAGCGGTCCGACGGCCAGCCTCGACCTCAATGGCCACTCGCTCGGCATCGGCGGTGATCTGCTGGTGAGCAACAGCGCCGTAATCGTCATGCAGAACATCAACGACCAGCTCACGGTGACGGGCAACGCGACTTTCCAGGGTGGGGACGAGACCGGGCTGCTCAGTGCGGGGACGCTGACGCTCAAGGGCAACTTTGCGCAGAACAACGGGAACGGGAACGCCTTTGCATCGACCGGGACCCTGGTGGTACTGAACGGGACCAGCCAGCAGACCGTGAACTTTGGCTTCCCCGGGACCGGCAACAGCCGGTTCCAGAATCTCGCGGTGACCAATCCGGCGGGGATCAAGTTCATCAGCAGTACGGTGGTGAACGGGACGCTCACGGTGACGGGGGCCACCCCGCTGACCGACAATGGGAGCCAGACCCTCACGGTGCTGGGCGCACTGACGACGCCGGCGGGGAGCAGTGTGACGCTCACCAGCTTCACGACGCCGACGGCGCCGGTGATCGGGGGCAGCTACAGCGTGGGGACCACGACCTATACCGGAGTGGGGATGACGCTGCCGGTGCTGGCCTACACCAACCTGGTGCTGACCGGGAGCGGGACGCCGGCCGGCAATCTCGCCGTGAGTGGCGATCTCACGGTGGCGGCGGGGGGCAACCTGACGGTCGGCGGTCGCACGCTCACCATCGCCGGCAACCTGACCAACAACGGCCTGGTCACCATGACTAATGCCGCCGACCAGGTGACGGTGACGGGCAACGCGACTTTCCAGGGTGGGGACGAGACCGGGCTGCTCAGTG
>JBDTTZ010000203.1:0-2780 GCA_040008015.1 Gemmatimonadota bacterium | reverse complement strand
GGCTTGGTCATATTGCTGTCATGATGCCGACGTAGTATCCCAACCACCATCCGACAGCGCTGCCGACCGCGGCGCCCGGGAAAATTGAAAGCTTGGTGGAAGGCCTGGCCACCCTGTCGTGGCCAACTCAGATAGCGGCCGATTTCCCAGGGCAAGGAAGGCCGTCATGCTCACATTCCTCTGTCTGTTCCAACTGTCCGCGGGATTTCCGCCAGCGCCGCCTCCGGGGGATTCCGCCGGGCCTCCCTCCACGATCGCGATAGAGCCCGGAACCCACTTCGATTCCTTCATCCCCCAACTACCGGCCGCGCAGCCACCGGGCGATCCGGGGTTGGCGGTCCCGCCCACCGCGGTGGATACACCACGAACAGTGGCGATCGAATACGGCGACGGCTATTACACCCGGCTCACCATCCACAAATACGCCAGCTACGCCACCCTCCCGCTCTTTGCCTTGCAGTACTGGAGCGGGCAGCAGCTCATCAAGAACAACAACCAGGGGGCGGCGCGGAGCATCCATGGTCCGGTCGCGGCCGGCATTTATGTGCTTTTTGGGGTGAACACCGTCACCGGTATTTGGAATCTTTATGCCAGCCGCAAAGACCCGAACGGCCGGGCCCGGCGAACCGTACACTCTCTGTTGATGCTGCTCACGGATGCCGGGTTCGTGTGGACCGGGGCCCTCGCGCCGGGTCACGAAGAAGGCAGTTCCTCGGCCCGGGCCGATAAGCATCGAACCGTCGCCATTACCTCGGGCAGCATCGCCCTGGCGGGTTACCTCATGATGCTGGTCTGGAAGGAATAAAATGATACCGGTGCAGGTAGCGGCCAGGCTCGCCGCCTTCGGATGCCGTCTCAATCGTCGCGCGTTTGTGAAGGATGTCCTGGCGTTGGCGGCGGGGGCTCTGGCTGCGTAAGGGCTGACTCCATCGAACGCCCTCGCCATGCCAATGACGCTGATCGCGCCTCGCGATCGCAAGGGCTCTAAGCTGACCTATCCGATTCCGGCCCTGGACGGGGCCAGCATCGACCGGGGCAATCAGACCATCCTGGTTCGGTATCAGTCCCACATCTTCGTCTTTGCACTCTCCTGCCCCCATCAGAACACCGCGCTTCGGTGGTTGGAAAACGAAAGTCGTTTCCAGTGTCCCAAGCACCATTCCAAGTATCAGCCGGATGGCGTGTTTATCTCCGGGCGGGCCACCCGGGGAATGGACCGATATGCGTTGCGGCGGGAAGGCGAGGCAGTGCTCGTGGACCTCGACAAGCTCTACCGCGACGACGTGGATCATGACGGTTGGCTCGCTGCTGTGATTCCGCTCTAGGGCTTCCAGCACGCTAGTCCCCCCGCCTTTCGCCACCTTGACCTCAAACATCGCGCATTGCCGCTACGGAATGCTCACCCCGTGACACGCCGTGCACGTTTCCGGATTCTTCCGCTTCATCCGGGCGGCGTCGAAGCCTGGCCCGTGGGGATTGAAGCCGCGGCCCCCGACACCCGAGGCCGCGTGGCAAACCAGGCAATCCCGCTCGGCATGACAACTCACGCAGGTCTCCAGATTCTGCCTCGCGGCCTGGCCGTGACCGAAGAGGAACTGATTCTTCCCATCGTGGAACCCTGAACCCAGGCGCTTCTGGGCGGTGAGGCCGGATTGCTGGTGACATGCCGCGCAGAAGGCGGTCGTGCTGTGACAGTCGGCGCAGGAGGTCTCCCGCGCGTAGGCCGCGACCGGGTGCCGGGTGAGAAAGCCCGCGGGGTGGTACCCGCCAACCGCCGCGGCGGTGGGCCGATGGCAATCGAGGCATTCGGCGCGCGCATGGCAGGTGGCGCAGCTGCGCGGGCTCGCCTGGGCGAGAGCCGCGTGGGCATCTCTGAAATCCGCACCGTGACTGACCGGGCGGCTCCTGGTGACCTGCGCTCCCTTGCCCCGGCCGGGACCCGCCGAAGCAAGGCCCCGGGCCGCTACCGGCGCCTGCACGTGGCAGGTGATGCAACTCTCGCGAGTATGACAGGTCCGGCATTCCTGAGCGGACCCGCGGGCCAGGCTGCCGTGCCGATTCAGGAAGCCGGCCGTCCCATGGTTGGGTGGGGCCTTGAGCTCGGTCGCGATGGCCAGTGAACGCGGATCCTCACCCAGCGCCTGGATCGAACGCTGTTCCGGCGCATCCACGTGGCAGGTGATACAGAAGTCGCGCGCGTGACAGGTGGCGCAGCTCGCCGCCACCGCCACGCCTGGGATCGTGGACTTCACCAGCGGGCCATGCCCCGCAAAGGCGAAGTCCGGCGCCTGGTGGGACTCGGGCGCGGGAAAAGCGGCGACCGTCTCCCGCGAAAGCGCGATCGCCTGGGTCAGCGGCAGATGGCAGGTGGCGCACGCGGAGTCCGGCACGGCCAGGTGGGGCTCGCTGTGCCCATGGCAATCGAAGCACTCCCGGCTCACCGTTCTCCGTACCTGCATCCACCCCGCTGTTTTTTCCGAATGACACGCGACACAAGCCAGAACGGAATCAGCGGCCCGTCCGGCCTGGAGCCGCGCATCGTGCCGCGCATGGGTAAAGCGGAGATTGGTCGGATGCGGTGTTACCGGTGGCTCCCAGTCCACCCGCTTCTCCACCTGGCCGTCGTGACACTCGGCGCAGGAGACCGAGCTGGGAAACACCGGCTGGTTTTCCTCTCTTACTCCAACGTGACAGCTCTGACAGGAGGGGAACAGCTTGCTGTGCTTCGCGTGGTCAAACGTGTCCCTGGCTCCCCGGCCGAGGAGCGTGCCGGAACTTCC
>JBDTTZ010000202.1:0-2959 GCA_040008015.1 Gemmatimonadota bacterium | reverse complement strand
GGGTCGTTGTACTGCTTCTCGTCGCTCAGGCCGAGCCGGATGTTCTCGAACACGTCCATGGAGTCGAACAGCGCGCCATTCTGGAAGACGTAGCCGATGCCGCTCCGAAGCTCGGCAAGATCATGGCGGTTGAGCTTGCCCACCATCTTGCCGTCTACCTCGACGGTGCCGCGATCGGGGCGGATGAGCCCGATGATGTGCTTGAGCAATACGCTCTTGCCGGTGCCGGACGGCCCCAGCAGCGCCACCGTCTCGCCGTCCTGCACGCTGAAGTTCACGCCGTCCAGGATGATCTGGTGCCCGAAGCGTTTGGAGACGTCCGTTAGCTTGATCATTTCAAAAGTATCTTCGCCAGCAACACGTCGAGCAGCAAAATCAGCACCGAGCTGGTCACCACGGCGCCGGTCGTCGCCTTACCGACGCCTTCGGCCCCCTGCTGGGTGTTGAATCCCATGTAGCAGGAGATGATGGTGATGGACCCGGCGAAGAAGAAGGCCTTGATCAGCGAGTAGTAGGCATCGAAGGGGTGCCAGAAGGCGCGGGCCCCGTAGTAGAAATCCTGGTCGGTAAGCGGCAGCACCAGCTGCGCCGCCTTCCACCCGGCGATGATCCCGATGACGTTGGCGAAGATCACCAGTGCCGGGATCATGACGAAGCCGGCGACGACCCGGGGAATCAGCAGGTGCGAAGCCGGGTTGCGTCCCAGGCTCTCCAGCGCGTCGATCTGTTCCGTCACCCGCATGGTACCCAGCTCGGCCGCGTATCGCGCGCCGATTCTCCCGGCCAGAATCATCGCCGTCAGCACCGGACCCAGTTCCAGCACGATCGACTCCACGATCACGCTGCCCATGAAGTACACCGGGATGGTCCCGGTGAACTGGTACCCCGCCTGCAGCGCCGTGACGCCGCCGGCAAAGGCCGACACCAGCAGCACGATGAACAGGCTGCCGACCCCGATGTTCCACGCTTCGGTCATCGCGCGGGGAAACCAGATCTTCACCTCGGCAAGACCGCGCACCAGCTCGACCAGCATCAAGGTCAGCCGGCCGACCTGGCCGGCTACGGTGAGGCTGAACTTGCCGACAAAACGCGGGAACGCTTCGACCGCTGAAGCCATGATGCCGAACCTCCAGTCGGGGTGTATCTTGGTCGCCCATGCCTCCAAAGTCCATCCCTCTCCGCCCCCCGCCCAGCGCGGAGACGATCCGGACCTTCCAACAGCGATTGCTGCGCTGGTTTCGCCGCCACGGCCGGGACCTGCCGTGGCGGAAAACCCGTAATCCGTATCACGTCCTGGTCTCCGAAGTGATGCTGCAGCAGACCCAGGTATCCCGAGTCGAGCAATACTATCCCGGGTTTCTTGCCCGCTATCCCACGCTCGACCGGCTCGCCGCCGCCAGTCCCGCCGAGGTGCGGGAGTCGTGGGATGGATTGGGCTACTATCGGCGGGCGGCGAACCTGCATCGCTTTGCCGTCACCGTGGTGGAAGACATGAAAGGCGAAGTCCCGCGCTCTTCCGAAGCACTGCGCCGGCTGCCCGGCATCGGACGCTACACCGCGGGCGCCATTGCCTCGTTCGCCTTTGAGCAGCCGGAGGCGGCGGTGGACACCAACGTGTCGCGCGTCATTCGCCGGGCATTCTTCTCACCCCGGGCCAAGCCCAGCGAGCGCCGGGTCTGGGGCCTGGCGGCCACGCTGGTTCCACCGCGCGGAAAAACCGCGTGGGCGTTCAATCAGGCGATCATGGAGCTGGGAGCGCTAATCTGTACCGCGCGGGTGGCCAGGTGCGGGAAGTGTCCGGTCAGCGGAGTGTGTCGGGGGGTTATCGCAGCATCGCGCCGGCCACCAACGCCAGCAGTGCCAGCAGCGCGCTCGCCATCCCCGCCATTCTCGCCCGCTGCCGCAGCTGGTCGAAATACGCGGCGTGCTCTCCCGTCGGGTCGATCCGGGTGAGCCGGTTGACGGTGGGGAGCGCCAGGATGAAGGTCAGGAGGCCGGCCAGGATGCCGGCGCCTTGCATCACCATCAGCCACATGCTGGGAGATGGCGCGTCGGGGACGTACATGCGGAAGGTGAGAATCAGCCCGGTGACCACGGCGACGGCGGCGCCCGGCCCTACCACGCCCCGGGCAATCATCGCCTGGATCCGCGCCACGCTGCGGAGAGCGCCGCGCTCCTCTTTCCGCCCGGCGATGCTCACCATCATCATCGCGAAGGAACCGCCGAGCCAGAGGGTGAAGCCCAGCAAGTGAAAGAACAACATCACCCGGGTCATGGAGTAGTCCCGGCAAAGAGCGCGGGGTCGAGCAGCTGGCGGCCGCCAAACCCCGAGTCGACGTCGTGCCAGTAGCGGATCCTGTCCTCGCCGAAACGCCAGCAGAGAAACACCAGCCGGTCATCCCGCACCGCGTAGAAATCCACCAGCCCCGCGTCGAATCCCTTGAAGACGCAGCCCACGTCGGTGAGCTCGGTCAGGTAATCGTTGATCCGCTCGGCGAGCCGGGTGACCGCGGTGCGCGATGCGAGCAACTCCGGGGTCTCGCCCCAGTCCGCGCTGGCGCCCCCGCTCAGCAGCTCGTAGTGGGTGACCGCCGCGCGCCACCGGGGATACTCGTCCAGCAGGTCGCCCACGATGCGGCGCACCAGCGGCAGAGTATTCTCGGCTTCTTCGATGGTAAACAGCTTGACGTCCGGCATGCTCATCCTTTGACGATCCGGATGCCCGGCACCTGTTCCGGGTGACTGATGAACCCGATGACGCAGCGATCGGCATCCACGACCGTGATCGTGGCCCGAAGGTGCGATTCGTTTGGCTCGGTATCCATCCGGAGCTCGAAGCCGTCCAGCTCCTGCTCCAGCCCGACGACAGCCGACTGGGGCCGCATGAGCTGATCGGCGCGGGTTTGCATCGGGTCCCGGCCGGCTGCGAGGCAGCGGGTGACGATGTCGCGGTCGCTCA
>JBDTTZ010000201.1:0-5071 GCA_040008015.1 Gemmatimonadota bacterium | reverse complement strand
GGCGTGTGCGCGTAGTCGCGCAGCACGACGAACGGCTGGTCCACCAGCAGCTCCATCCGGCCCGGCACCTGGGGCGAGTTATGGAGCCGATCGACCACCTCGCCGAAGGGCCGGCCCAGCACCAGCGCCGCGGCCGCCGCACCGAGCGCGTTCGCCACGTTGTAGTCGCCGAGCAGTGGCAGCCGGATCGGCCCGGTCCCCCAGGGCGTGAGGAGCTGGAAACTGGCCCCTGCGCTGTGGAGTACCAGCTCGGTGGCCCGCACGTCCGCGGCGTTGCGGATCCCGAAGCTCACTCTGCGGCTACTGGGCGGAATCGACTGCCACGCGGGCTCATCGGCATTCACCACTGTCTGGCCGGCAAGCCCCAGCAGGCCCCGGAGCCTGAGCTTGGCCGCGAGGTAGTCCTCCATCGTGTGATGGTAGTCGAGGTGATCCCGGGTGAGGTTGGTGAAGACCGCGGCCCCGAAGGTGAGATCGTCCAGCCTCCGCTGATCGAGACTGTGAGACGATGCTTCCATGACGACGTGGGTGACGCCGCGCTTGACCATCTGGGCCAGGGTCGCCTGGAGATCCACGGGGCCCGGCGTCGTGAGCGACCCGGCGGTGGAGGGAATCGCGTCGCCTTTCCCATCGAAAGCGCCCAGGGTACCGATGCTCCCTGCGCTGTTGGTGGCATTCAACAGGTGGCGAACCAGGGCGGTGGTCGTCGTCTTCCCGTTGGTACCGGTTACCGCAACGATGGTGAGGTGATCGGCCGGGCGGCTGAACCATGCGCGGGCCGCGGCGCCGGCGGCACGGCGGCTGTCGTGCACCACGATTTCCGGCACCCCGGCGGCCTGCGGAGTCTCCACGACGATCGCGGCCGCTCCTCGCTGGACCGCATCCGCAACGAAACGGTGACCGTCGGTCTGGGTTCCCCGCACCGCGACGTACAGCATTCCGGCTTTCAGGCTCCGGGTGTCCTCGGTAATGCCGGTAAGCGCGAGGCTGCCGGCGGGCGCAGACACGACCAGGTCCTCCCGCTTGAGCGCGGTAACGATCTCGGCGAGGGTCATCATGACGGGATCATTGGGCCCACAGCACAACGGTCCCGCCGACCGGCACCGAATCGCCCTGGCCGGGAGTAACGCTGGAGACCTGTCCCAGACCATGGAGGACGATCTTGAATCCCCGGCGGTGCAGCGCGGTGACCGCGCGACGGACCGGGAGCCCCACGACCTGCGGCACTTCCTGCCGGTGCCCGGGCGTGAGGCTGTCGGGGCGGTACGGCCAGGGCATGGTGACGACGGAGCGGGTGGCCTCTGCTTCCGGCACGGCGCCGGGGGCCGCGGCGGTTTCTTCCCGCACCGCGAGCCGGCTGCGGTCGATGGCGACGCTCCGCGCGGCAAGCGCCTGTTGCAGCATGCTTCGGGTGAGCGGCGCCGCGGTAGAACCGCCGTAGTAGTCGCCCTGGGGCTTGTCGATCTTGACGATGACCACCAGCTGCGGGTCTTCGGAGGGAAACAGTGCCGCGAACGAAGCGGTGTATTCACCCCGGACGTAGGCCCCGTTTTCGAAGTGAAAGGCGGTGCCCGTCTTGCCAATCAGCGTGTAGTTGGCAAGCTGGGCGCGCTCGCCGGTCCCGCCTTCGCCGACCGCACCGCTCAGGAATTCGCGGAGCTTCGCCGCCACCTCCGGCGACACCGCGCGTCGCACCGGCTCCGGGCGGCGCTGGTATACCACGGAGCCGCCAATGGTACGAACCTCCCGCACCAGGGTCGGCGAGAGCAGGATGCCATTATTGGCAATGGCGCCGTAGGCGGCGGCCAGCTGCACCGCGGTCACCCCGAATTCATATCCCCGCGCGATGCTGGCCCGGCTCACCATGGCGATCCACTTGTCGGGCCGGTTGAGACTGCCGCGAGACTCCGAAGGGAATTCCACGCCGGTCGGGCTGCCGAAGCCGAAGTCGCGCAGCACGTCGTACTGCTCCCCCGGCGACAGCCGGAGCGAAAACTTCGCCATCGCGATATTGCTGGAAACCTCAACGGCCTGGGCCAGGGTCAGGTCGCCCGGCGATTTATGCGCGTCATTGATCCGGATCGAGTCGTGGCTGGAGACCGGCATGAGCCAGGTGCCGTTCTCGCCGGAGACCGCATCGCCGGGAGAGACCTTTTGCAGCTGGAGCAGCGCGGCGGCGGTAAACAGCTTCGCGGTCGAGCCCGGCTCGAAGGGATCGGTAAACGCGGTGGGCCGCGCAGTGAGCTCTCCATTGGGGGCCACCTGCCGTGATGCCACGGCGAGAAGTTCCCCGTTCCGGGGATCGTAAAATACCACGTCGCCGCCGGCCGCCTGGGTGGCTCGAATGGATTCCTCCAGGCCGGTCTCGGCGATCTCCTGCAGCTCATTGTCCAGGGTGAGAACGACGTCGTAGCCGGGGACCGGCTCCTTGAGGACCCGGGAGGGCGATTCATAGGTTCTGCCCGCCTGGTCCTTGAGCAGGATCTGTTCACCGGATGCGCCGGCGAGAAGGGTATCCAGCGCAAGCTCGAGCCCCGAGGCACCGTGGCGGCCATCCGATCGCAGCCCTCCGATGATCGGCCGGGCCAGACTCAGCGCCGGATAGAAGCGCGCGTATTCGGGTTCGAGGTGCACGCCCTGGAACGCTCGCAGCGATTCGACCTGCTGCGCCGTGAAGGGGCCGTGGTAGTAGACGTAGGGCTTGCCGCTCCTCAGCTCTCTATCCAGCCGGGACGCCGGAATCTCCAGGGCGCGAGCGGCGGCGCGGACCAGGGCGGCTCGCTCGGTCACCTCCCGCGGGGCCATACCGAGGTGATAGAACTCCTGGGTGAGGGCAAGCGGCGTCCCGTGCCGGTCCATGAGCTCACCCCGCCGCGCGGGCACCGAGTCCCGCTCGGTGCGTTTCTCCACCGCTTTCCCCGCCCAGCTGCGGCCCTGCACCAGCTGCAGCTGCCCCGCACGACCCACGACGGCGAGGATCGCCAGCACGAAGCCGACCTCTACCGCACGGATGCGAGCCACGGTCTTCGCCATCAGCGGGGCTCCGGGGGAACGCCCTTGGGCATGGGAAACAGCACCAGCTCGGAGTCGGCGGGATCGTGCAGGCCCAGGGCGCGGAACGCGCGACTTCCCAGCACCTGGCGGCTGGAAGCGCCCCGGATTCGCTGTTCCAGCTCGGCGCGACGACCCTCGAGTGAGCCTTGTTCGGTCCGCAGCTTTCCCAACTCGCGGGCCAGGCGAAAGCTGTCGGATTGGCGGGCGATGACCACGGCGGCGACGGCCAGGAAGAGACCGAGCCAGAGCAGCAGCCAGTGGCGGCCCTTAGCCGGCATCGGTTACCCGGAATACCCGAAGCCGCGCGCTGCGTGCGCGGGAGTTAGTGGCGATCTCGTTGGCGGTGGGCAGGATCGGTTTCCGCGGATCCATCTTGCCTAAGGCTCGTCCCCGGCACGTACACACGGGCTGCCGCGGGGGACAGATGCAGCGGCGCGCCCAATCCTGGAACTGGTGCTTCACGATTCGGTCTTCACCTGAATGGTAACTGATTATCGCAAGCGACCCAACTGGCGCCAGCGCCTCGAGGAACGCCGGGAGCGCCAGGGCCAGCCCCGGCAGTTCGTCATTGACCGCGATCCGCACTGCCTGGAAGAGCCGGGCGAAGTCGGGCGGGCCGGATCCGGGACCCAGGACCGCCCGGACCGCGTTCACCAGGTCATCGCTGGTCGCGAAGTCGCGGGTTCCGCGACGGCGCACGATTTCCCGGGCCAGCGCCCGGGCCCGGCGCTCATCGCCATAGTCGGCGAACACCCGCTTCAACTCTGACTCATCTTCCTGGTTGAGAAAGTCCGCGGCGGTTGGCGCGGCCTCATCTCCCATCCGCATGTCGAGCGGCGCGCCAGGGCGAAAGGTGAAGCCCCGGGTTTCATCGTCCAGCTGATTGGAGGAAACCCCGAGATCCAGAAGAATGAATTGGGGGCCGAACCGTTTCACCTGCTCCAGGACCTCGGGGTCGGCGTAGGGCTGCTGGAGGTAGATGATGCCTTCGGTGCCCAGCCGGGCTCGCGCCCGCTCGATCGCCTCGGGGTCCCGGTCAATTCCCAGCACCTGGGCACCCTGGCGAAGGAACATTTCGCTGTGGCCGCCGTCGCCCAGCGTGGCATCGACCACCCGGGTAGCTCCGGAGGCGGCCAGGAGCACTTCGGCAGCCAGGACCGGCTGATGCAGCGTCATCGCTTGCCTCTAAAACAACACCCCCCCGGATTACACCGGAGGGGTGGAAGTGAACGGGGCTGACGGGGCTCGAACCCGCGACCTCCGCAGTGACAGTGCGGCACTCTAACCAAGCTGAGCTACAGCCCCTGGAGAGAGGGCAGAATATAGGCCGCCCTCACCGCTGGAGGAAGTCCCAACGGTCAGTGGCAATAGGCCCGAATCATCGAAGTGGTCCGCGGCTTCAGACTCTCCAGGTAGCGCTTGTAGCCGTCCACCTGGGTAGGATTGCCGCTTCTTCCCCGATCCAGCGCGACAAGAGCCTCCTGGACGATCGCCTCTTCCCGGCGCACCAGGTCACAGGACTTCTGCCGCTCCGCTTCGGGGTCGATCTTCGAGATCTCGAAGACCGTGCTTAGAGCGAGCGCATAATTGGCGTTGGGCCAGGCGCGGCCGGTACTGTCCGCCAGCTGAATCGCGAGGCGGGAAACCTCCGCCGCACGCCCCAGTCGCACCGTGTCGGTAATCCCGCTATCTGCCGATTGCTGCAGAATCTTGAACGCGGCATTTACCAGCAGGATCGCGGCGTTCTCCTTGTCGTCGGTCGAACCGCGCTTCGCAATCAGCGGAATCAGCGGCACCGCTTTCATGATACTGTCCTGCTTGGCCAGCTGATCCAGGACCAACAGCACCGGGGCCGCGCTCGTGGTATCCAGGTCGATCAGCTTGCGGGCGATCGACATGGTGCTGTCCATCGGCCCTTTCATCGCGTAACCGCCCAGCAACTGGTTCATCAGCGTAATGTTAGTCGGGTACTTGTTCACACCCGCCTGCGCCCACCGGATCAACCTGGTGGTGTCGG
>JBDTTZ010000200.1:0-2853 GCA_040008015.1 Gemmatimonadota bacterium | reverse complement strand
CGGAAGAAGACGTGCCGCCGCAGTGGACTTCGTTTACCGAAAAGAATCGCGAGATCTTCAACAGCGACACTCCGCCGGGACGGCCGAAGAAATAGGGGCCGATCCTGGACCGGCCCTTGATTGCACAGGCTTCCCGGAAATGGAGGCCATTTTGTTTTTGGGGGGCCGCAAAAAAAGAGAAGTCGATCACGGGGTCGAACTGCCTGGCCGCGACCCCGGGACCGAATCTCAAGAGGAAGGAACCTGCGATACGATGGCGGCGGGAAGCCCGCTGCCATCACCCCGTACGTCGGGCGCCGAGCCGCGGTTTCACTTCACCGATCCCAGGAAGTCCTGCACCGCCCTGGTAAACTGTTGCGGTTGTTCCATTGTGACGAGATGGCCTGCCTTTGGAATGACTCGGAGAGCTGCTCCCGGAATCGCATCGCGCATCCGGGTGATCTCGTCGAGTGGAATAATCTGGTCCTGCTCCCCGGCAACGACCAGGACGGGTATGTCGCCAAGGGAGGGTAGGAGCGGAGAGCTGTCGGGGCGATCCCGCACGGCGGCAAGTGCGCCGACAATCCCGGACACCGGCGTTCGCTCGATCATCTCGCGAACCGACTGCACCAACTCGGCCTTATCATAGGATTCCGGCGCGAGCAGCCTGGGAAGCATCGCCTCGACTGCGGCATTGGCCCCGCGTTCGCGCGCCGCCGCAGCGGCGGCATCGCGATTCCGCCGGGCCTCGGCAGCATCCGCCTCCGCGCGGGTCGCGACCAGAACCAGGCCTCGCACCCGGGCGCGATAATTTCGAATGAACTCGAAGGCGACGTAGCCACCCATGGATAGCCCGCAGAGCACCACCTGATCCACGCCCAGGGTGTCCAGCAACGCCGCCAGGTCGGCGGCGTACGTGGCCATGCTGTACCCCAGGTCCGGCGCGTCGGAGGCGCCGAAGCCACGCAGGTCGGGCGCGATGCGCCGCGCGCTGGTGAGATTCTCCAGCGGATGGCGCCAGATGCTCCGATCGAGCGGGTAGCCGTGAACCATGAGCAGAGCGGGCCCGTCGCCGGCCAGCTCGACAGCGAGGTTCACCCCGTTGACGGTGTATCGCCGCGCACTATCCGCACCCCGGGTTCCGCGAGACTCCATGAACAGACTGAGTGCTTCCGGCACCGGCACCGGCTGGCCTTCCCGGTTGACACACACGAAGACGAACTCGCCGGTAGCCATCAAGGTGTCGTCTCGCACGCGGCGGGCGGTCTGCCGCATGGTAAAACTGGTGCGGCCGTGATGGAGGAGAGTTTGATTGAAGCGCAGCACGTCACCCGGGAGCGCGGACGCGAGATAGTCGACGACCGTCTTACGCACCACCGGCCAGGAACCGGTTCGGGTAAACAGGTCCATGCCCGGGCCCCGGGCCAGCATCTCCCAACGGGCCCGCTCAAACAGGCCGAGGAAGGAGGCCTGGTTCAGATGGCCAAAGGTGTCGCATTCGTCGGGATAGACGGTGAAATCAACCTCGGGGGGACTCATCGGTTTCCCTGGGCCCTTGGGTGCCCGCAATCTAGTAGATTACACCTGTGATCACGCCATCGTCTTCTCAGAGCATCGAGTTCCTGCAGGACAACGACCTCGCGCAGCAGTTTCTGGAAAGTACAGTACAGGAACCGCTGATCGCCCTGGATACCGAGGCAGCCAGCTTTCATCGCTATCACGACCGGGTCTACCTGCTGCAGTTCAGCACCCGGGAGCGAACCGCGGTGATCGATCCGCTCCTGGTGACCCAGCTCGAAATCCTGGGCCGGCGATTGGCCGATCCCGGGACCGAGGTAGTGTTTCACGATGCCGACTACGACCTGCGAATGCTGGATCGTGACTACGGCTTTCGGGCCCGGAATATTTTCGACACCCGGATCGCCGCGCAGCTGATCAACGAGCCCGGGATCGGCCTGGCGGCGCTGCTGGAAAAATATGTGGGCATCACGCTGGACAAGAGGTTTCAGCGCGCCGACTGGTCGCGGCGTCCGCTGCTTCCGGGCATGCTGGAATACGCGGCCATGGATACCCGGCACCTGCCGCAGCTCCGGGACATCATGTTGGAGAAGCTGACCCAGATGAACCGACTGGCCTGGGCCAGGGAAGAGTTCGCCAAGTTGGAGGAAGTGCGGTGGACTCCGAGTGTAACGGAGGAAGGATTCTGGAAGATCAAAGGCGCCAAGCAGCTCCGGGGACCGGCAATCACCATCCTGCGCGAATTGCATCTCTGGCGCGACCAGGTGGCCCGGCAGCTGGACCGGGCGCCCTTTCGAGTTCTGAACAATGAAACGTTGATCGAGCTGGCCAACGCCCGGCCCCGAACACCGGTTGCGCTCAAGACCGTGCGCGGTATCAGCTCCGAGGTGGTGCAGCGGCGTGGCACCGACATCCTGGCGGGGGTGGAACGGGGGTTGGCGGTTCCGGCTTCCGAGATACCCCGGCCGGAGCGGGGGCCGAGAATCCGGCCCGACCCGGAGTACCTGGAACGGGTAGAGCGGCTCAAGCTGGTGCGCAACGCCGAGGCGATCCGGGTTGACCTGCCGCCCGGAGTCCTGTGTCCCAATGGCACGCTGGAAGCGGTGGCGCGGGTGGAGCCGAAGACCATCGAGGAGCTGACGCAGGTGGCAGCATTGCGGCGGTGGCAGGGCGAGGTAATCGGTGCGGCACTGGTCGAAGCGGCGCGCCCGCCGGCCTGAATTACCCTCCGAGAAACGCGCGAACCCGGGGATCGATCTTTTCCGGGGTCCAGTAGGGCTCCCACACAATCTCGACATCCACCGACTTCACCCCTTCGAGATCCTGCAGGGTCTGACTGACGTCATTGACGATTTC
>JBDTTZ010000199.1:0-5979 GCA_040008015.1 Gemmatimonadota bacterium | reverse complement strand
TGGGCCTGGGCGTGGTGCTCTCCGGTGCAAACCGGGTGACGGACGCCATGTTCGCCGCCGCGGCTCGACGACTGGCATCGGTGGTATCGGATGCGGACCTGGCACGAGGCAGCATCCTCCCGCCGCTTGGCGCCATCCGCGAAGTCTCGGCGGCGATCGCCCAGGCGGTTATCGAGGTGGCGCGGAGGGAAGGACTCAGTACGCTGACCTTCCCCTCCGAGCCTGGGGCTTACGTGCGGGCGGCCATGTACCAGCCGGAATATCCACTCTACGCGTAGAGGCCGGGCGAACCTTCACCTGCATCGACCCACGCCACCTGCTCGCTTCAACAGCCTCCGGATGGGCCCGGGAGGTCGCTACCGTGGCACACCGCCCATCACAGACCGAAGAATATGAAGACATGATAAAGAAAGTCTTAAGATTCCCTAAACATCGTAACAGTGGAGGGTGAGCCTATTGCGTCAAGCCGGCGTGTATCACACTGTGAGATGAGAAGCCTGACCTGCGGCATGGTGACGGCACTGATCGCGGAAAATCCCATTGTATCCCACAGCGACGGCGCAGCCGGGACTTCCATCCAACGATGGATAGCACTCCATCCAACGATGCGCAGATATTCCCATAAGACCCCGTAAATTTCTCTGAGGCTGCGAATGCCCAATAACCCCCGGCGACAATAGCCCCATGCCCACCTCGCTTTCTGGCACGCGGTCCCTCATCATCAGTATGCTGACCGGCTTGTCGTTATTGACCGGCTGTACCACTGAGAAAATCGTCTTCCGGGATCGAGACCCGTTCAATCCGCCGCCGGATGCCGCAAGCGGTTTCCTGGGCTATTTCACAGCGAGTACCAAGCAGACGACCTGCGGGAATTGTCATGTGGGTCAACAGGGTGACTGGGTCCAGACCAAGCATGCCGACGCGTGGGAGGACTTGCAGGCCAGTGGCGGAGCCCAGAC
Organism: Gemmatimonadota bacterium; assembly: GCA_040008015.1. Taxonomy (GTDB): domain Bacteria; phylum Gemmatimonadota; class Gemmatimonadetes; order Gemmatimonadales; family GWC2-71-9; genus DASYPP01. The sequence continues at coordinate 5,020 of JBDTTZ010000199.1, read as the reverse complement.
GTTCTGCGAAGGCTGCCACACCGTCAACTCGCGCGGCAATCAACCGATGGCATCTGTCGGCTTTGACAAGAAGAAGGTCGTCGCCTATCACGACGTCCAGTGCGAAAGCTGTCACGGGCCGGGATTGGCCCACGTGGAGAATCCCACGGTGGTTGCCAACCGCCCGATCCCCAGCATCCAGATATTTCCGACTGGCCCGGTCTCCGACACGGCAGCGGTGGTCAACTCCAGTTGCGCGGGGTGCCACACCGACAACAGTCCCACGAAGCACCACAACTACCTCAAAGAATGGCTCAGTTCCCGCCATGGCCAGCTCAACGCCTATCCCGCAGGGAACCCCGCTTGCCAGTCCTGCCACGAAGCCAAGGGCGCGCTGCGTGCCTTTGGCGTGAACACCGTGTACCGGGAACTCGGCACGACCACGCTCATGCCCCAGAACTGCGTGGTCTGCCACGACCCCCATGGCACCGCCCGGGGGACCAATGGTCAGCCCCTGCCGGGACAGCTCCGTTTTGCCATCGACACCCCGGATCTTGATCAGAACCTCTGCACCCGTTGCCACAACAACCGCCCGGAGCCAGCCGGCAACAACTCCCGCGGTCCCCACGGAACCCAGGGACCGGTGCTGTTTGGTTCGGCGGGCTACTTCCCGCCGGGGACCGTGTATGACACCACGCAAATCCTGACGACGCACGGATCCACGGCCAACCCCCGGTTGTGCGCCGGGTGCCACGTGAACAAGCTGTCCGGCGTGGACGCCAACGGCAATTTCGTTCTGTTCAGCGGCCACAGCTTCCACCCGCTGCCCTGCCTCTCCCAGAAGACTCCGGCTGTCGTGGATACCACGTTTACCAACGGGTGCCCCTACGATGAGCCCAGCCGGTCGTGGGGGTCCTGCACCGCATCCGGTTGCCATGGGTCGGAAGCGATCGCCGTCCAGCGGTTGACCAGCATCGAATCGGAACGGGATGGATACATTGCCGTGCTCTGGCAGGATCTCAACGCCAACGACGCCGTGGATGCCTACCCGACCGATGATGGCTACCTGGCCAAGGTCAAGCTTAACGCGCCCAACGACCTCGACTTTACCAATCCACCGTATAGCGACATCGTGACGCCGGCCAAGGGCGCACTGTTCAATGCCCAGATGCTGGGCGAGGACCTGGCCAGCCATCCCGACGGATCACACGGGGTGCACAACCCGTTCCTCTACCGGGCGCTGCTGCAATCCTCGATTGCCGATCTGCTGGCCAATTACGGAGGATTCCTGCCGGCCCCGCCGCCGGCAATCCTGGCCCGAATTCAGCAGGCGCTGCGCAGCGGCCACCTGCGGATGGCCCCGCGCACCGTCCAGGCGGTGATTCAGGCTCAGCCTGCCACCACGGCGAGGACTCGATAATCCTGAACCGGAAGTCATGATCCTTCTCCCAGGCCCCGGGCAGGTCCATCTACCCGGGGCTCTGCCCATTCAGGCGCTCCAGGACTCTGCGGCCGGCGTGGCTGCTGGACAGGCTCAGGCCCTCGATACCGTAGCCGCCCATCCCAGCTTTTCCGATCCGGTCATCACCGTCGTCCAGTTCATCTTCCAGCAGTCGCCCCTGGTGATGTGGGGCGGCGTGGTGCTGGCCGCCATCGTGGCGGCGCTGCTGCTCCGCCTGCTCTGGCACCGTCGCCACGCAATCGGTCTCTGGCTTCACACTCGGTCCACCGCGGTCAGGGTGTCCCTGGCCGCGCTCGTGCTCGTGGTGCTGCTCGGCGCATCGGCCACCGGATACCGGACCTACGATTTCGTGCAGCGCGACAATCGCTTCTGCAGCGGGTGCCACATCTTCGTGACCAGCGGACAGGTCATGGTACGCCCCGACAGCGGCGACTACACGCTGGTGAACCGGCTGGAAGGCAAACACGACACCCTGAGCTGCCACGCCTGCCACGCGCTCAAGCCGTTCAAGGAAGCGGTGAAGATGGTGTGGTGGATGTCCGGCACCCGCGACGAGAATATCCCGCCCCATGCCAAGGTCCCGCGGGAGGTGTGCGCCAACTGTCATATCCGGGGCGAGGCAAAGGCGAAATGGCAGGAGATCGCGACCACTGCCGGCCACCGGGTTCACCTCGAATCAGACTCCAGCGCGCTCAAGGACGTGCAGTGCGTGACCTGCCATGCGCTGGAAGTACATCGATTCGTGCCGGTGGACAGCACCTGTTCCCAGCGTGGTTGCCACACCGACACCAGGATTCAGCTGGGGAAAATGGCGGGCCAGAGCGGACTCCACTGCACCGTGTGCCACGACTTCACCGCGGAAGTGCCGCGGCTCGCAACCCGGGATTCCGCCGCCGGCACCCTGGTGCCGACCCTCGCGAAATGTTCCAGCTGCCACCAGATGAAGGCGCTGCTCGTGGAATTCGATCCGGCCCGGGATCCACATTCGGGCACCTGCGGTGACTGCCACGACCCGCACCGGCAGAAAACGCCGGCGGAAGCGCGCCTGACCTGCGCGTCGGCGGGATGTCACGCGACCTGGCGGGACAATGCCTTCCACGGCGGGCCCAATCACCGCCGGGTGGCGCAGCAGTGCACGCTCTGCCACATCCCACACCGGGCCCGGGTCGATGCGAGCGATTGCGCCGGCTGCCACCTCCGGGTCCGCGGCTCGCCCGGCGTACGCCAAGACCTGCCGCTCCCCTTCGATACCACGGCCGCCAAGCAGCGAGCCTCTGCCCCGCCGCCCGAGCTTCGGCCTCCCCGGGGCAAGGGGGACGTGGGCGAGTCCGCAACCGGCCCGCCGGTGATGCCTCCGCCCGCCCCCGCAGACAGTTTCTCCCATCAGCGTCACATCGCCATCAACTGCATCGCCTGTCACGGCACCCGCGCCGGGCAGGGCCGCCTGACGTTCGAGCCGCCGCGCGGATGCCAGATCTGTCATCACCAGGCGGCGGCCAGCAGCAACTGCCGGCAGTGTCACGGCGAGAACGAAACCGCCGCGGCGCTGACCTCGCACGTCGTCGTCCGGGTCCCGGGGCAGGCAGCACGGGAGCGCGAAGTAGGTTTCCGCCACGAGACCCACGCCTCGCTCCGCTGCGTGGAGTGCCACACGCAGCCGGTCAACCTGGAACCGGATTCCGTGGTGACCGCGTGCACCAGCTGCCACGAGCAGCACCACGAGGCCGATCGGGACTGCGCCGCCTGCCACCGCACGACACAGCTGATCGTGGCGCACCAGCGTCCGGTTGATGCGCACGTGCGCTGCGACGCCTGCCACACGCCGAGGATAGTCGCCCGGCTGGTTCCCACCCGGTCGCTCTGCCTTACCTGTCATGGTGACCAGGACCACTATGCGCCCAGGGAGTGCACCGTCTGCCATCTCCAAAGCACACCCGAGGCTTATCGGGCGCACCTGAGCGGAGCCGGAACCTGACGCGCGCCCGCATGGGGCTCATCATCGCGCTCGGTGTCGGGCTCACCGTCTCCCCGGCGGAGGCGCAGGGGTATCGCGTCCGCCTGGAGAGCCGGGTGCAGACCGTCGGATTTCGCGGCGTGGAGCTGGACAGCATCCCGGTCGGCTCCGCGGTGGTGGGCCCGTCAGGTGGGAGCTATTCCCCCGATGGATTCGCGGTGCGCTGCGGCGCCGGGTCGGCGTTCTGCTTCTTCTTCCGCCCCGGCGCGGAACAGCGGGCAGCGCCCACCGTGACTTCGGCCGACATCACGCTCTGGGGACTGGGCCTGACCGGGCTCAGTTTCCACGGCAGCGCGCGGGCAGGGTTTGACCTGGGCAGTGCCGACGTCTGGCCCGGGACTGATCCCAGTCTTCAATTGCTGGAAGCGTACGCCGAATACAACACCGAGTGGCTGGTCGGCCGCCTGGGCCGCCAGGTCTATACCAGCAGGCTCGGCTTCAGCGGATTCGATGGCGCCCGCATCACGGTGCGGGATATAAAGCGCGGATTCGATGCCGTGGGCTACCTGGGCCAGGGATTGGCGCGCGGAATCGCGCTCCCGGTCACCAGCTCGGCGCTCAACCCGCTGGACGACTTCCAGCCGCACGGTCGCCAGATCATCGCCGGCGCGGCACTGGGGTACACCGGCGGGTTCGCGGATGTCCGGCTGGACTACCAGCGCGAAGTGGACCCGCGCTCGGACTACTTCGTTTCCGAGCGGGCGGCCCTGGCAACTGAACTACGCCTGGAACCGCGCCTCGCCCTGATCGGTGGTGCCGAGTACGACCTGGCGCAGGGACTTTGGGGCAGCTCGGACATCACCCTGCGCTACGTCGCGCCCAACTTCGCGCTGACCGGAGGCTTTCAGCGCTACCGTCCCCACTTCGAACTGTGGACCATATGGGGCGCGTTCAGCCCGGTGGCGTACCAGGCCGTCACCAGTTCGGTCTCGTTCTCCGGACTGCCGCACCTCCAGCTCCGGGCCCGGGGCACTCGCTTCTCCTACGAGAAAACCGAGACCGAGACCCCGCTGGTGTCCGTCGAAGACCGTGGCTGGCGAATCGCCCTCGGCGCGACCTGGACTCCGATTCCCAGGCTCAGCATCGAGCTGGGCCACGAGGCAGAGTTCGCACCCGGCGGATCCTACGTCAGCTATGACGGCGCGGTCAGCTTCGCGCCCCGGGAACAGCTCCTTCTCACCGTGCACGGCGGGAGACTGGTCCGGCCCCTGGAGTTCCGTTTCGATGAAGCGACGCTGAATCAGGCCGGAGTCGAGACCGCCTGGCGCCCGTCCGAGCGCTGGCAGTTCGATGCCAGCGTTGTCCGCTATATGGAAAACCGGAAACGCCCGGATGCCGCCGCCTTCGACTGGAACCAGACCAGGCTCAGCGCCCGGGTGTCGTTCCTGTTCGGATCGGGCGAGGGTGTTCTTCGGCTACCCCGGGGCCGCCGCCCTCCCGTCTCGGGAAGCCACACGCCGTGACCCGCGGCCGCTACCTGCTTGGCGTCCTGGGCTTGCTTGTCCTGGCGGGAAGTTCCGGCACGCTCCTCGGCCGGGGAGCCAGGGACACGTTTGACCACGCGA
>JBDTTZ010000198.1:0-5729 GCA_040008015.1 Gemmatimonadota bacterium | reverse complement strand
GCGAGGGCCACGATCTCGTCCGCGGCAGCTTCGGGGGTTTTCACGTCGTTCTTGATCTCGGCGTCGGCTTTCACATACGTCGGTTCACGTTCCTTTAACAAGTCGCGCATGTGTCCAACCGGGTCGTCGCCGACCAGCAGCGGACGGGTGGTATCGCTTCCCACCCGCTTGGTCGCGGTCATCACCATGGTCTTGAGATAGACCACGTAACTGTTGGTCTTGGCCTGCTCCATCTGCCCCGGCTGCACCACCCAACCCCCTCCCGGCGCCAACACCGAGGGCGGGCCTTCCAGGGCTTGTGCCATCGTCTCCCGCTCCAGCTCGCGGAAACGCGGCTCGCCGTGCACCGCGAAGATGCGGAGGATCGGCATCTGCATCTTCCGCACGATGATCAGGTCGCTGTCCACGAACCCGGTCCCCAGCCGCTCGGCCACCAGGCGGCCTATGGTCGTCTTGCCCGCGCCGGGAAGCCCTACCAGCAGGATGTGCCGCCTCATGCCAAGCGCCCCCGGCGTTCCTTCAATGCCGCCAGGTAGCCATCGAAGTTCCGCCGCATTTCGCCCAGCGAATCGCCGCCGAACTTCTCCCGCATCGCCTCGCCCAGGACCAGCGCCACTACCGCCTCGCCAATGACGCCCAGCGCCGGCACCGCCGTCACGTCCGACCGCTCGCTCTGCGCCTCGGCCGGCGCTCCCGATGTGAGATCCACGGTCTGCAGTGGACTCATCAGGGTCGAGATCGGCTTCATTGCCATACGAACAACCAGCGGTTCCCCGGTGGTCATTCCCCCCTCGAGACCTCCCGCGTTGTTGCCCTGCCGGCTGAACCCGCCGCCCCGGTCGGCCCCGCTGGAGACGATGGGATCGTGCACCTGGGAACCGGGCCGCCGGGCGGCGGCGATTCCCAGGCCGATCTCCACACCTTTCACCGCGGGAAGCGACATCAGCATACCGGCGAGTCTCCCATCGAGTTTCCGATCCCAGCTGACATGACTGCCGAGCCCGGCCGGAAGGTTTCGCGCGACGATCTCCACTTCGCCCCCAAGGGTATCGCCGTCCTTTTTGGCCTGGTCGATTCGAGCGATGATGGCAGCCTCGGTATCGTGGTTGAGGACCCGCACCGGGGAAGCGTCGGCGGCGGCGTTGAGCGGAGCCGGCAACGCGCCCGGAGGCTGAGTCGGAATCCCGCCGAGCGAAACGACGTGGCTGCCGATCTCGATGCCGAATTCCTCCAGCATGCGGCGGGCGACAGCACCGGCGGCGACCCGGGCGGCGGTTTCCCGGGCGCTGGCCCGCTCCAGGATGTCGCGGGCATCGTCCCGGTCGTATTTAAGCACACCGACCAGGTCGGCGTGACCGGGGCGGGGACGGGTCACCTTGCGGCGCCGCGCATCACCGGGCGTGCCCTCCGGCGCCATCACGTCCTGCCAGTTGGCCCAGTCCCGGTTCATGATGAGCATGGCGACCGGTGAGCCCAGGGTCTCCCCGGCGCGCACGCCGGCCAGCCACTCGATGCAATCCTGCTCGATCTTCATCCGGGCGCCGCGGCCATAGCCCTGCATCCGCCGTCCCAGCTCGTGGTTCACCTGGTCCGCGGTAACCGGAAGCCCGGCGGGGAGGCCCTCGACGATGACGACCAGGGCCTTGCCATGCGATTCGCCCGCTGTGGTAAACCTTAGCATTTACGTTCCCCGTTCCTCGTTCCCGTTTCCCGCTGTTCTTGTGTTTCACGCATTCCTGTAACGAGATGAGCCCGACACAGGGCCGGGCTCACCATCATAAGCGGACCTGCGCCGAAGTTCAGTCGGAGACGCCGTCGTCCACAATGTGCGGCGTCACCAGGATGATGAGGTCACGCCGGCGCTCGGTGTCATTGCTGAAGCCGAACAGCTTGCCGATCACCGGCAGGTCCACCAGCAGCGGAATGCCGTTCTTGGACCGGGTGACTTCGGTGACCGTCAGGCCGCCGATGACCGAGGTTTCGCCATCGTTGACCAGCAGCCGGTTATTCGCCGTCTGCTTGGTGAAGTTGAAGCCCAGGTCGGCGGCCGCCAGCGGCTGCACCGCGGAACGCTCGACCGCGAGCTCCATCAGGATCTGCCGGTTGTTGGTGACATGGGGCGTCACCGTCAGCCGGATACCGGTTTCCTTGAAGTTGACCGTCGCCCGGGGGGGCTGGCCACTGCCGCCCTGGGCGCTGACGTCGATCACCCGGATCGGCGTTTCCTCACCGACGAGGATGTCGGCCTTGTTGTTGTCCAGCGTCGAGATGGTCGGCTCGGCCTGCACGTCGGCCAGGTCCACCCGCTGCAGCGCGCTGATGAAGGTGGCGAAGCTGAAGCCACCCAGCGAAGTGCGGAAGATGACGTCGATCGCGGATCCCGCGATAATGGCGTCCGCGTTGGCGATCGCCGCGACACTGTTGCCGTTCAGCACGACGGTATTCTTGTCGAACGCGTCACCACTGGAGGGATCGACGCGCTGGAAGATCTTGTTAAAGAACGCCTCACCGTCACCCAGGTCGTACTTGATACCCAGCTGCTGCAGGTCGGTCCGGTCCACGAAGATGATCTTGGCCTGGATGGAGACCTGCGGCGTGCGCACGTCCAGCCCGCGGGCGAAGCGCTCGATTTCATCGATCCGGGAACGGACGTCGGTGATGATCAGCGAATTGGTCGCGGTGTCGGGCACCACCCGGCCCCGGCCCTTGGTGAGGATGCCCTCGATGCTCTTGGCCAGTCCGTCGGCCCGGGCATAGTTCACCCGCACGACCTTGGTCTCGGTTGGCTCGACCGAGTCCAGCGCGGCCAGGGCCTTGGGCGAATCCACCCGGATGATCCCGCCCGGCATTTCGGTCGCCGAGAGACCCTGGGAAATCAGGATCGCCGCGAAGGCCTGGGGCCAGGGCTGGTTCTTGATTTCGGCGGATACTTTCCCGGTGATGTCCTTGCCGAGCACGATGGTGCGGCCGGACAGCGCGGCGAAGCCGGAGATCACGTCGGCGATGTCGGCGTTATCCCAGGTAACCGTGATGCGGGGTTCCTGGGCGGCGGCAGCACCGGTCAGCGTCCCGCCGCGGTTCGTCACCGTGGACGGCTCGCCCCGGGCGTCTCGCTCCACCGGCGGGATCACCTCGGGCCGCGCCACGGTACGGACCGCGGCGTAGCTGGGGTTCTCGTCGGCGGGACTGGTCGAGGACCAGGTCAGGAAGGAGCGCTCGGCCCCGAACGACACGCGGATGGCGTCACCGCCCTGGTCCACCGTGTAGTCCTTGAGCTCGGCCAGTTCGATCACGATCCGCACGACGGAGGGCTGGTATTGCCCCATCCGCACGTTCAGGATGCCGGCGCGATTGACGCCGTCATACCGGGTGCCGCCGTTCTGCAGGCGTGCGTTCTTGACGTCGAGCACCAGCCGGGCGGGTTCGCGGAGGACGAAGTCCTCGACTTCCACGGCGCCGCGGATATTGACCACGACGTCGGCGCGTCCGGGCGAGGGGACCACGCTGATGCTGGTCACTTCACCGCTGGGGCTCCCGGCAGTCTCCGGCCGGAACGGGGCCACCAGCATCAGGCTGGCGACAAGGAAGTTTCGGGTCCTCATGGGGTCTGCTCCTCCCGCTTGCGTAGCGACAGGGTCTCCTGCCGCTCAAATCCCAGATCTTCGATCGTGAACACCACGTCCCGCTGGCGGATCTGCGCGACTTTCATTCGGCCGATCCGGTCTCCTACCCTGACGTTGTACCGCTTGTTGCCCTTCTTGTCCCGCACCACCGCGATGCTGTTCCCGCCATAGCGCAGGTCCTGGTACACCGCGACGAGCTGAAGATCGATGAACTCGGGTCCCTGGGTCGGCAGGTCAACCAGCGAAAAGAAAGGATCCCGGCTGCCGCCGCCGTAGCTGAAGGTCTCCCGCAGCACTTCGGTCTCCCGCGACTGGCGGAGCGAATCGGTATGGGCCGAGTCGGCCGCGAGCCGGGTGAGAGAATCGGTGTGGGCCTTTTCCGCGGCCCGCCGAAGTGAGTCCGCGTGGGCCTGCTCCCGGACCTTGCGAATCGAATCGGCCCGCGCCACCTGGCGCTGCTGCGGCGTCATCCCGGCCGGTGTCGTGACCGGAGGGATCGGCGTCGCGGCCGGAGGCGTGGCTTGCTTCGTGGTGTCGGGCACCATGGCCGACGGCATCACGCTGTCGGTCCGGGCAAGACTGGTTCCCGGCACCCGCTGGCTGGGATTGGTCCCACAGGCCGCGAGGACTTCGGGGACCATGGTGCCGGCCGGCCGCCGGGTAGCGAGGGAACGGCGTCCCGCCGACGTCTTCTTGAGGGCGGTGGTAGCCGAGTCGCTGCAGGTGGTGAAAACCGCCAGCGCGATCGAGTCGTCCCGCACCCGCGCCCTGGCGATGCTGTCGCGCCGGGCGCGCAGGTCGGCGAGATTCACCGCCGGCTCGTCGCCGGCCTTGTCCTTCTTGCCGCAGGCGACCAGGGCGAGGCCAATCAGCAGGGATGCCGCCAGATAGTTACGTGCCACTGGCCGCCTCCGGGTTATTCGTCTTCACGTAGGTGCGGATGATGAACTTGGCCTCGAGCATGGCGCCGGTGCTGTCCCCCAGGGCCTTGGCCGCCTGTTGCGGCGCCTCGGCGATCTTGAGATCCACCGGCACGATGATCCGCTCCAGGCTCGCGATGTCGGCGAGGAACTCGCCGATCTGGTCGTAGTGACCCAGGACCGAGAGCTGGAACTGCTGGGTATTAAAGGGCGACGGTCCGCTGGTAGTTCCCAGGGGCTGCAGCTGCGAAAGGTTGACTCCCCGGATCCGGGCGCGGGTGGTGATCGCGTCCATCAGGTTGGGGACCTCGGTCCGCTCCGGCACCAGCCGGCGCATCAACTCCAGGCTGATCCGGTAGTTGTTGAGCCGGCGGCGGAGATCTTCCATAGTGCCCTGGGCCAGCTGCTGCCGGGCGCTGTCGGTTTCCGCGGTGAGCATGGTGATCGAATCCTGCACCACCTTGGCCCGCTCCTTCCCTTCCTTGATGCCATGCAGACCGACGCTGGGCAATCCATCGTAACCGATGTAGGCCGCGGCGCCCGCCAGGATGACGGCAAGCATGGGAGCTGGATTCTGAATTCCGAACATGGCCATACGCTATCTCACCGACTGGGACATGGGTACGGTCCGGATATAGGCGGAGTCCGCCCGGGTGAACGTGGCGCGGATGGAAAACGCGGTCAGCGCCCGCTGCTCTTCGACGACGGTCGTGGCATTCAGCGGGGTCACCTCGGTGATCCACGGCGAGGCTTCCAGCTGACGGAGGAACCGGGTATAGGCCTGGATGTCCACCGTGCGCCCCTCGATCTGGAATTGCAGCGCCGGGGCCGTGGTGTCGGCCGAATCGGCCGACGCGGCCGGGGTGATCGAGTTGAGGGTCACCAGCCAGGTGTAGGCCGGCAGCGCCTTGGTGACTTCGTCCAGCACGTGGGGCCAGGTGTAGCGATCGCCGTCCACCGTGCGGATGATTCCGATCTGCGCCAGCAGCGAATCCCGGATCGATTCGGTCCGCCGCTTCTCGGTCATGAGGTTGCGGTAGCGGCGATGCTCATCCCTGGCCTGCTCCAGCCGGGGATTCAGATCCCGCATCGTCTTGGTGTTGGACAGGAACCCGTACGCCAGCCACCCGGCGGCGAGCACCCATGCCACCACGGCGACGATCAGCATCGGGTCCTTCACCCGGGC
>JBDTTZ010000197.1:0-5516 GCA_040008015.1 Gemmatimonadota bacterium | reverse complement strand
GTGTACCTGGCGCACGAGATCTCGCTCGACCGAAAAGTGGCCATCAAGGTGATGGCCCCGCAGCTGATGTTTGGTGAAGGCATGGCGGAGCGGTTCCGCCGGGAGGCGCGGACCGCGGCCTCGCTGAGCCACCCCCACATCATCCCGATCTACGCCGTCAAGGAATCGGGCCGGGTGCTGTTCTTCGTGATGAAGTTCGTCGCCGGGCGCCCGCTCGATGACATCGTCCGCGAAGTCGGCCCGCTTCCGATCCCCATGGTGCGAGCGATTCTTTCCCAGGTGGGAGGGGCACTGGGATACGCTCACCGCCGCGGCATCATCCACCGCGATATCAAGCCTGCCAACATCATGATCGACGACGAAGGCTGGTCCGTCGTCACCGACTTCGGGATTGCCAAGGTCGCGGAAACCCAGGGGCTCACCATGACCGGGGTGGCGGTCGGCACGCCGAGCTACATGAGCCCGGAACAATGCGCGGCCAAGGAGGTGACTGGGCGCAGCGACCAGTACTCCCTCGGCATCGTCGCCTACGAGATGATTACCGGCAAGCAGCCGTTCGTGGCGGACACGGCCATGGCGATCATGTGGCAGCATTTCAACGATCCGCCGCGGCCGATCCGCGAGTTGCGCCCCGATTGTCCGCCTGAGCTGGAAGCCGCGGTGCTGCGGATGCTGGAGAAGCAGCCGGACAAGCGCTGGGCCAGCATCGAGGACTCCACCGTCGCGATCGGAGCCACGCCGCTCTCCCACGACGACCCGATCCGGCTGCAGATGGTCGGGCTGGCGAAGAGCAGTCTCAACCAGCGGTTGCTGGACGAGATGAAGACGCCCACCAGCCTGGTGCCGCCTACCCGCTCGTCCGGCAAACAGGGGACGGAAGTCATCCCCGGAGTCGGCTCGGTCGGCGTTTCTCCCCGCAGTGTGAATCTCGCCGCCGGCGAAACCATCCAGCTTTCCGTGATCGTGCAGGATACCCGCGGCGACACCGTGGCGGGGCGGGCGGTGAAGTGGAGCTCGGAGCGCCCCGCGATTGCCACGGTGTCGGAATCCGGAATGGCTACGGCCGTGTCGCCTGGGGAGGCGGTCATCAGCGCCGGCTGCGAAGGCCAGACCGGTGGTTGCCAGATCACGGTCACTCCAGTGCCGGTATCCGCCGTCGTGGTGTCTCCGGCCAGCGGATCGATCCAGGCCGGGGCCACGCTGCAGCTCAGCGCGGCGACCAAGGACTCGCAAGGCAAAGTCATCACCGGCCGGGAGGTCACGTGGGGCTCCAGCGCTCCCGCGCTTGCCGCGGTCTCGGCAACCGGATTAGTGACCGGCGCCATCGCCGGCTCGGCGAAGATCACCGCGACCTGCGAAGGCAGGAGCGGCAGCGCCAATCTCACGGTGACCGCGGCGCCGATGGCGGGGGTGAAGCTGGATCCGTCCAGCCTCGGCCTGGAGGTGGGTCAGAAGGGTGAGCTGAAAGCGACGGTGGTGGACACGGCAGGGAAGCCGATGACCAGGCCGGTCAGCTGGAGCTCACGCAATCCCGCGGTGGCTACCGTGGCGGCGAGCGGAATGGTGACAGGTACTGGCGCCGGACAGGCGGACATCGTCGCGACCTGCGAAGGCAAATCCGCCACGGTCAGTGTGACCGTGAGCCCGGCCCCGGTGGCCGCGGTATCGGTGAATCCGCCCGCATTGGACCTTCAAGCCGGCGCCAGCGCACCGCTCGTCGCTGTCTGCAAGGACGCCAGGGGCCAGGAGCTGCAGGGCCGAACCGTGGCATGGAGCTCGAGCAAGCCGTCCGTGGCCACCGTGACGAACGGCCGGGTTACCGCGGTGGGTGCGGGGATCGCGGTCGTGGTCGCCACGGTGGAGGGCAAGCGCGCCACGGTAGACATCAAGGTGACCGCGGTGGCCGCTCCTCCGGCGCCGACTCCACCGGCACCAGCACCTCCAACGCCGACTTTGGCAGCCCCGGCCCGGTCACCGGTGCAGGATCTTCCCACTCAGAGACTACCGGCTCACCCCTCGGAGCCGACGGTGAAGGTGGCGACCCCGCCGCCGGCGCCGGCGCCGGCGGTTGCCGCACGAAAGACTTCCAGGCTGCCACTCATTCTCGGCGTCCTGGCTGTTCTCATTGGAGCAGGCGTGTGGAAGTTCGGACCCTGGGGCAAGGTAAAGGGCGCCGGGACTGGCACCGCCGTCGCGTTGGTCGCGGCACCGGCAACCCAGACCATGAATGTCGGCGATTCGGTCCCGATGAGCGGACAGTTCCGGGACGCGCAGGGCAATCAGGTAGAAGGAAATGGCGGAGTAACCTGGACCTCGGATAATTCCGGGGTTGCCGTCGTAAGTGGGAACTACGTGAAGGCGGTCGGCGGGGGCACCGCGACCGTCATCGGAGAATCCCAGGGGTTGCGCGGCACGGCCATCATGACAGTGAACGGGGCGCCGATGGCCGGGCGAGTCGCGGTCGCGACGGTTGCGCTCGGGCCGATTGCCCGGAGCCTGACCGATGGCGAGTCGATACAGCTCGCCGCTTCGACCCGGGACGATAAGGGAACCGTGCTGGCCGGCCGGCCGGTTTCCTGGACCTCCAGCAACCCCGCAGTGATTGAGGTGTCCCCCACCGGCCTCGCCATCGCCAGGTCGGACGGATCGGCTACGATCACCGCGACCAGCGAAGGGAAAAGCGCCACCGTGGATCTCACCGTGGCACCGGCGGCAGTGGCCCTGGTGGCGGTGACTCCGTCGCGGGTCTCGATGGAAGTGGGCGAGACGGTGAAGCTGAGTGGAGAAGCGCGTGACGCGCGCGGCAATGTGCTGGCGCAGCGGCCGCTCACGTGGACCAGCAGCAGGGACGCCGTGGCGAAGGTTGGCGCTGATGGCAGCGTGACCGGGGTGGCGGTGGGGACCGCCACGGTCACCGTGGCAAGCGGTGGCAAGCGGGGAACCGCGGCTGTCACCGTAGTGACGACCCGGGTTGACGTCGCCAGCATCACGATCAGTCCGGCCAGCGGCCAGCTCGCTGTGGGCGAGAAGGTTCAGCTCGATGCCCAGCTCAAGGATGTCCGCGCCGCCGCGATACGGGACCGGACGCCGAGCTGGGTGTCCAGCAATACCGAGGTGGCTTCGGTCTCGCCCAGCGGAGAGGTGACCGCGGCCGGCCCGGGGAGTGCCACGATCACGGCGAGCAGCGACAACCAGCGGGCGACCGCGCGGATCGATGTCGCCGCAGCGGCGGTGGGCACGCTGGCGCTAACGACTCCGCCGTCGGCGATACAGGTCGGTGAAATGTTCCAGCTGGGTGGCACGGTGAAGGACACTCACGGCGGCGCCCTGTTGGATCGCACGATCAGCTGGACCAGCAGCAACCAGCGAGTCGCCACGGTGACGTCGGCCGGTCTCATCACCGCTGTTGGACCGGGCACCGCGCGGATCACGGCGACGGTCGAAGGCAAGACGGCGACGGTCAATCTCACGGTGCCGGCGCCGGTGGCGGTGGTGACCACCGTTGCTATCGCGCCCACGAGCGCGGCGATCGGAGTGGGTGAAACCGTCCAGCTCACGGCCATTCCCCAGGACGCCCGGGGCGGTGCCATGGAGCGGCCGGTTACCTGGTCCTCCAGCAACGCCGGCGTTGCCTCGGTTTCCCGCGCCGGCCTGGTGAGCGGGATTGCCGCGGGCAGCGCCACGATCAGCGCGGTCAGCGACGGCAAGACCGCGACGGTAGCAGTAACGGTTGCCGCGAAGCCGGGTCCCGACATCAGTGGCGGCAACCCGCCGAATCCCAATACCGGGGGTGGGTCGATCGCGCGGGTGTCCATCGTGGCCGGCGGCACGTTCAGCTGCGGATTGGTGTCAGGCGGCTCGCTGGCGTGCTGGGGAGCGGGGCAATCCGCTCCGGCGCTGCTGGGGGATCAACGATTCAGCCGGCTCAGTGCCGGTCCCGGCCATGCCTGTGGACTCACCAGCACCGGGGAAGCCTGGTGCTGGGGAACCAATTCCAAGGGCCAGCTGGGCGACGGCACCACCAACAACACCCGGGCCACTCCGGTCGCGGTGGCCGGCGGGCTCTCGTTTCGGGTGGTCCGCGCCGGCGGTACCCACAGCTGCGCGCTTACTGGCGCCGGCAAGGGGTACTGCTGGGGTGACAACAAGGATGGCCAGCTGGGCGACGGCAGCAATAGCGGCCGCACCCGGCCGGTGCCGATTCCCGACCTCAGCTTCAGCGATATCGCGGCCGGCGGCAATCACAGTTGCGGCATCGCCACCAACGGCAAGACCTATTGCTGGGGCGACGGGTTCTCGGGCCAGCTGGGCTACGGGCAGCTGAGCAAGGAGTCGTCTCCGACGGAGGTGAACACCGGCGCCGTGAAGTTCAATCGGATCTATGCCGGGGGCGACCACACCTGCGGGCTGACTGCCGCGGGGAAGGCCTATTGCTGGGGAGATAACCGGGCCGGGCAGGTGGGTGACGGCAGCGGAACCGATCGGACTCAGCCGGTCGAGGTGCAGACCACCGCGGCGTTCGAGGAGCTGAGCCTGGGCACCGGCCATACCTGCGGGCGCACCAGCGGTGGTGCCATTCTGTGCTGGGGTGCTGGCGGCAAGGGCCAGCTCGGCACCGGCGGGCGAGCCAACCAGAACAAGCCGGTGCGCGTGGCGGGAGATGGCCCCTTCATCTCGGTCTCCGCCGGCGTCGGACACACCTGCGCGGCCACGGCGACCCAGGCATTCTGCTGGGGTGACAACCTTCGGGGCCAGCTTGGGGATGGAACCATCATCCCCAAACAAGCCCCGACGGTAGTCCTGGGGGCGAATTGAAGATTGAACATCTTCAATTCTCAATCTAGTGAGACAGGCTGATCGGGAATCCCACCGAAAAGATCAGGTCCGTCTGGGTCTTGCTGTCAAACAGCGTATCCTTGCCGTCCGGATCAAACGAATAGACCGTGGCTTCGGCCGTCAGGTTCAATGCGATCCGCGAGGTGATGACGGCGCGCATTCCGAATCCCACGACACCGCCGATGTCGCCCGTCTCCGGGGTGGACGAGTCGTCCCAGGCCTTGCCCGAGTGCTTGATGTAGCTGCCGCCGAGGATCGCCCAGATGTTGGCGCGGCGGGGCTTGAATAGAAGCCGGCCGCTCCCCGTGATGATGTTGCCCGAGAAGTTGGTGGAGCAGTCCACCTGGAAATTGGCAGGGTCGACGCAGGCGTCCGCTTCCCGCAAGATGACGTCACTCTTCGCGTAGCCGAAGGCGCCTTCCACGGAGAGAGTTCCGCCGATCGGAAGGGTCAGCCGGGCGCCGAACACCGCGGTGTTGGACTGATCGATCGTGATGTGGCTCCCGCCCTGCGGCGTGACATCCACGAAACTCTTGAGGGCGTAGAAACTGCCGACGTACGGCGTGAATGAGATTCCCTGGGCCTGTGACGGCCGGGGAGTCAGGGCGCCGGCCAGAGCCAGCCCCGCCAGAACCGCGAATGTCCGGACAAACCAGTTACCTCTGGTCACAAAACCTCCC
>JBDTTZ010000196.1:0-2974 GCA_040008015.1 Gemmatimonadota bacterium | reverse complement strand
ATCAACGTGGGGCGGGCCGGCAACGGTACCGGGCTCATGCGCAAGCTGCTCGGCTTTAATGACGGGGGCTTCTTTGCCTGGGGCGCCGATGACGTGGACGACGTCTTCGCCGCGTTCACCTTCACCCTGGAGTCAGGGTTCCCGACCGAAGCTGTTGATGTCGTCATGAGGAGCATTCCGCTGCTGGACGAAAAGGTGGGAGAATTGTCGGACCTGGTTCGTCAGTAGCGTCCCTTTGGCGACCTTTGGATGGCACCGTTTTCAACGCAGAGACTCAGAGACTCAGAGAAACACCGCGTATAGCGATATGGCTTATCGCAGCCTTATTGCGCCACGACGAGCGTACTGGGACATGGAATCCGTTGGGACTGCCATAAGCTAAGGCAATTGCTGTTGGCTCTGAGCCTCTGAGCCTCTGAGCCTCTGAGTTGAAAACGGTCGCTTCCCCGGAGGAAACCTGCGGGCCCGCCGAGCCTCCGCCAAGAGTTGTCCAGCCTTGAAACCCGAGCCAGAAACCTCAAGCTGCCTGGGTCCGTAGGCGGATCAACCCGAACGTTGCCAGCCGTACCTCTCCAGATCCGGGACGGGCATGCTCCTCACGCTTCTGCTGGCCACCCAAATGGCCGGTTCTGATTCTCTTACCATCTACAATGGTCGTCAGAACGCGATTTCCGTCCCGGTTCCGCGGATCGAGGGGACGGTGACTATCGACGGGTCGCTCGACGAGCTGGCCTGGTCGCGCTCCGCCCTGCTCAACGGGTTTTCCCAGTTCTCGCCCAGCGACGGCGTTCCTTCGGTGGATTCCACCCAGGTCCTGGTCTGGTACTCCGGTGACGCCATCTACTTCGGGATCCGGGCCTACGAGGCTCACGGAGCGGTGCACGCCACCCTGGCGGACCGGGACCGGATCTTCGGCGACGACAACATCCAGATCCTGCTCAGCACCTTCAACGATGGGCGCCAGGCCACCGTCTTCATGGTGAACCCGTTCGGGGTGCAGGCCGACGGCTCTCTGGTGGAGTCGGGCCGTGCGGGGAGCACCGGGATCTTCAGCGGCGGCGGCAGTGTTAACCGCGACCCCGCGGACCTCAGCCCCGATTTCGTTTTTCAATCCAGGGGCCGGATCACCCCCTACGGCTATGAAGTCGAGGTGCGCATTCCGTTCAAGAGCCTGCGCTTTCAGTCCAACGCGGAACAGACCTGGGGTTTGAATATCGTCCGCCAGGTCCAGCATTCAGGCTATGAAGACAGCTGGACCCAGGCCAGGCAGAGTGCCGCGTCCTTCCTGGCGCAGTCGGGGCACCTGACCGGCCTGCACGAGATGAATCGCGGACTGGTACTCGACCTGCAGCCCGAGATCACCGCGCGGGTGGACGGTGCTCCGGACGGCAACCAGTGGGATTACACCGGCGGGCGGCCGGACGTCGGTGGAAACCTGCGCTGGGGCGTTACCAACGACCTGACGCTCAACGCCACGGCCAATCCGGATTTCTCCCAGGTAGAGTCCGACGCGGGCCAGTTCACGTTCGATCCCCGGCAGGCGCTGTTCTTTCCCGAAAAGCGGCCCTTTTTTCTCGAAGGCAACGAGCAGTTCCGGACCCTCAATCCGCTGATCTACACCCGGCGCATTGTGCAGCCGGTCGCGGCGGTCAAGCTGACCGGCAAGGCCCTGGGCGCTAACATCGGTCTGCTGTCTGCGATCGATGACCATGACGCCTCCTTCACCGGCGAGGACCATCCGGTCTACAACATTCTCCGGGCCCAGCGGGACGTCGGGCGACAGTCCCGGGTGGGAATGGTCTACACCGACAAGATCGACGGTGACAACTACAACCGGGTGATCGAGATCGACAGCCGGATCGTATTCGGCGGGATTTACTCGGTGCAGACCCAGCTGGCGGGGAGCCGGACTCGTTTCGCCGGTGCCCGAACCGAGGCGCCGCTCTGGTACGCCCAGTTTCTCCGCAACGGGCACACCCTGGGCATGCGCTACTCCATTAACGCGATCAGCGAGGACTTCCAGGCCCAGAGCGGGTTCATCGGCCGGGCCGGCATCGTGAACGCGTTGCTGGTCCATTCGCTGACTGGCCACGGAAAACCCGGCGCGCTGCTGGAGCGGTTCGGCGGCGACGTGCAGCTGAACGGCACCTGGAAGTATGACGACTTCGTGCATGGCCATGAATCCCAGGACCGGAAACTCCACTTCAATACCAGCGCCACGCTCCGGGGCGGGTGGCTCGCCCAGGCATCGCTGTTGATCGAGTCGTTCGGCTACGATCCCGATATCTATGCCGGCTACGCGCTACAGGCGCCGACTGACACGCTGCCATTCGTGGGCACCCCCGACATTCCGAACCTCGACTGGGTGGCGTCGCTGGGCACGCCGGAGTTTTCCCACTTTTCCGCCAACGGGTTCGTGCTCTACGGCAACGACGAAAATTTCTTTGAGTGGAGCTCGGGTGAGCTCTTCCTGTTCAACGTCGGCCTGAGCTGGCGGCCCACCGACCAGATCCGGCTCCAGGCCACCTACCAGCACCAGCAGGTCAACCGGCGTACCGACGGAAGCCTGGTGGATATCCAGCGCAATCCCCGGCTCAAGCTGGAGTATCAGGTCTCCCGGCCATTTTTCATTCGGGTGATCGGCGAGTACTTCAACCAGTGGACCGATGCGCTCCGGGACGATTCCCGGACCGACCTCCCCATTCTGGTCTTCGATCCCGGCGCCGGCGACTACGTGCGCACCGAGGTCACCCGGAATAGCCGGTTTCGGGGCGACGTGCTCTTCTCCTTCCAACCCAACCCGGGGACCGTGTTCTTTGCCGGCTACGGCAGCACCCTCCGGGAGCCCAATGCACTGAGCACGCGGCTACGCCGCACCCAGGATGCGTTCTTCGTGAAGGCCAGCTACCTGTTTAGAATGTGACAAGTGACAAGTGACAAGTGACAAGTGACAAGTGACAAGTGACAAGTGACA
>JBDTTZ010000195.1:0-5216 GCA_040008015.1 Gemmatimonadota bacterium | reverse complement strand
GGCGGGAATGGCGCGGTGAGGGAAGTGATCGAAGCGGTGCTGAAGGCACGGGGAAGCTGGACCGAAAGTATCAGCCAGTATCTTCGGACCCGGGGCGACGATGCCGCCTGAAGATGCAGCACTGCGCGCCGGCCGCCGGGTCCTGCTGCTCGAAGCGGCGGAGCTCAAGGCCGCCGGCGACCGGATCGGCGCAGAGTTTGCCCATGCCGTGGACATCCTGGCGAAGGCGAAGGGACGGGTCATCGTCTCGGGGATGGGGAAATCGGGACTCGTCGCCCGAAAGATCGCTGCGACCCTGACCTCCACCGGCACCCCGGCGAGTTATCTCCACCCGGTGGACAGCCTCCACGGCGACCTGGGAATGGTCGGGCAGGACGACGTGGCCATCGTGCTCAGCAAGAGCGGCGAGTCGCAGGATCTATTCGGACTGCTGGGATCGCTGCAGCGGATGAACGTGCCGGTCATTGCAATCACCGGGGGCCGCGATTCCCTGCTGGCGAAGCAGGCGGCGGTGGTGATCGATGGCGGGGTGAGCGAGGAAGCCTGTCCCCACGACCTGGCTCCCACCGCGAGCACCACGGTGGCGCTGGGCATCGGAGACGCGCTGGCCGTCGCACTGCTGGAACGGAAGGGTTTTCGCCGCGAGGACTTTGCGGCGCTGCATCCCGGTGGCAGCCTCGGCATCAAGCTGACACTTCGGGTGCGGGACGTGATGTTGAATGGCGATGGCACCCTGCCGCCTGGGGCGACCATGCGGGATGCGGTGGTGACGCTGGCCCGCCATCGTGGAATCGCCAGCATCGTGGATCAGGGCCGGCTGGTGGGCGTGATCACGGCCGGCGATCTCACCCGGCAAGCCGAGCGGAATCCGGATTTTCTGACCGGGCGAGTGGACCAGGTCATGACCCGCACACCCAGGACGGCCGACCCCGAAGAGCTGGCGGCGGCGGCAGTCGGAACCATGGAACAGCACGGGATTATGGCGCTACCGGTGGTAACCAGCGAGGGAAAGGTGGTCGGCGTGGTGCACCTGCACGACCTGCTGCGCGCGGGAGCCGTATGAAACCGCGCCACCTCTTTTATCTGTGCCATCTGTGCTGTCTGTGTTATCTGTGTTTGGCGTGCCGGGACGAAGGGGTCCGCCCGCCCACATCGAGCCAGGCGGCGGACACCGCCAACCAGATCCTGTTCAACCTCCAGCACTACGTCACCGAGCTGGGCGTGCGTCGCAGCCTGGTCGAGGCCGATACCGCGTACATGTACGATCCGAGTCAGACGGCGGAGCTCCGGGTCCTGAAGGTCACCTTCTATGACAACAACGGGTCGGAGAGCTCGGAGCTGACGTCGAAAGAAGGGACCTATCACTGGCAGAACGGGGCCATGACCGCGCGGGGCAACGTCGTCGGCACGGCGCCGGACGGCCGGACGCTCCGGACCTCGGTGCTGGTCTACGAGCCGATCAGCAAGAAGATCTCCAGCGACCAGCACTTCACCTTCGATCGGGGCGGCGATCACCTGGAGGGAGAGGGATTCACCTCCGACACGGACTTCAGGAATATCGTGGTCACCCGGCCTCGCGGCGCCGAAGGTGGCGGCCCGCAGTTGTTACCCGGACAATGAGAATCTTCCTGGCTCTGGGAGTGCTCGCGGTGTCGGCCGGACCGCTGCTGGCGCAGGGCGAGTCGTGCAGATTTGAGCTGATTCATGTCGGGCAGCAGGGAACCAGCATGGAGACGTCGACCGGCACCAACTACTTCGCCGGCGGGGGAGTGGTCCTCGGGTGTCTTGGAACCAAGGTGCGGATGAGCAGTGACAGCGTTGCGTCCTATGGAGGCACCATTGGGATCGTCCAGTTCCTCGGCAACGTGCGCTACGAGGACACCACGATCACGATGACCGCCACCAACGGGACCTATTTCAAGCAGGGTGAGCGGTGGGAAGCGCGGGGGAACGTGGTGATGCAGAACCTGGAGAGCGGCTCGACGTTGACCGGCCCTTCGCTCGACTACTATCGTGCCCTGAAAGGGACCCGTGACACCCTGGAGATGTACTCCGTCGGGAGGCCCAGGATCAACTTTGTTCCCCAGGATTCTTCCGGCGGGAAAGAAGAGCCGTACGTGATCAACGCCGACCGGGTGCGCATGAAGGGCAACGACCGGACCTGGGGCGCGGGGCGGGTCACCATCGACCGGAGTGATTTCGCGGCGACCTCGGACTCCATGCGGCTGGATACCGGGGCCGGCAGCGACGGCACCCTGCTGGGCAGCCCGGTGCTGCGCGGCCTCGGCGCCGATTCGTTTAACCTGCGGGGCCGGATCATCGATTTGAAGCTGGACCAGCGCAAGCTCACCTGGGTCCTCGCCAAGGGGGAAGCCAGGGCGGTGAGCACCGACATCGACCTGGTGGGTGACACGATCTATATCGACGTGGAGCAGGACAAGCTGCTGCAGACCCAGGCTTGGGGGGATTCGATCCGGCCCTTTGCCCATTCGACCGACTACTCGATTCGGGCCGATTCCCTGGTCTTCGATACGCCGGGCCAGCATCTCCACGAGAGCCGCGCCTTTGGCAACGCCTGGGTCGGCGGCACGGTGGATTCCGCCTCCGCCGGCGAGGACTGCTTTCGGAACTACCGGATCTGCGACTGGTTAAGCGGGGACACCGTGGTGGCCCAGTTCGCCCAGCTGGATTCGGCTGGGAAGACCCGGACCATTCTCAGGCAGGTGGACGCCGAGCATCACGCGCGGGCCCATTACCGCACCGACAATGCGAAGGGGGCCGAGCGGGGGATCAGTTATTCCCGGGCGAATCGCATCACCGTCACCATGAAGGGCAAGGATGACAACGGCGTGGACCGTGTGGAGCTCAAGGTAAACGTGGACGGGGTGCAGCTCGATCCGCTGAAGCCGGTGCCGGCGGATACCACGACGACCGCTTCACCCAGGACAACCAGCCGGGGTTTCCGATGACCGAACCGGTCTGGCTCGCCACGCTCGCCGGCCGCGATCCCTCGGTCCCGCTGGCCCTGGCCGCGCTGTCCCAGTCGGCGGATCCCTGGACTGGCGTGGTGCCCTTCAGCGACCTGGTCACGGCCTACCGCGACACCTATCTCCGCTGCTGCGCCGAGGGGGGCACCGTCGCCAACATGGAGCTGTCCGGTGACGAGGTGCGCAACAACCTCACCAGCTCCGTCCTGCCCCGGCTGGAGACCGAGGGATTCATCGGCCCGTGGGACGACGGAGTGGTGCGCGCCAGCGGCCCCTGGTGGCAGGATGTGATCCGGGATCGCGAGGGTATGCGAAACCGCCTCGTCGACCGGGCCCGCGAGGCCATGTTCCGGCACACCGCCGTGAGCGCCGAGCACCGGGCCGTTCCGCGCAGCGGAAGCGTGCTGGAGGGGGTGGGGCTCACCAAGTCCTTCAAGCGCCGCAAAGTCGTGGACAACGTCACGGTGCGGGTGGAGCAGGGCGAAATCGTCGGGCTCCTGGGCCCCAACGGGGCCGGGAAGACCACGACGTTCTACCTCATCACCGGGCTCAACCGTCCCGACGCGGGGAAGGTCAGTCTCGACGGAAAGGATCTCACCGAGGCACCGATGTACAAGCGCGCGCGCGCGGGCATCGGGTACCTGGCGCAGGAGCCTTCGGTCTTTCGCAAGATGACGGTCGAGGAAAACATCATCGCGATCCTGGAGACCATGCCGCTTTCCCGGGAGGCACGAAAGGCGCGCCTGGAAAAGATGCTGGACGAGCTCTCCATCAAGCACCTGCGGAAGAACCGCGCCTACTCGCTCTCCGGCGGGGAGCGTCGGCGGCTGGAGATCACTCGCGCCCTGGTGACCAATCCCAAGTTCATGCTGCTGGACGAGCCGTTCGCCGGCGTCGACCCGATCGCCGTCCATGACATCCAGACCATCGTGGCCGGGCTGCGCCACCGCGGGCTCGGCGTGCTGATCACCGATCACAACGTGGAACAGACGCTCGACATCGTGGATCGGGCCTACATCATGTTCGAAGGCCGGGTCCAGGTTTCCGGCTCGGTGCGGGAGCTGGTATACGACGACAAGGTCGCCGAGCTGTACCTCGGGCCCACCCTGACCAGCCGGCTCCGCGCCCGGCTGGAGGCCGTCGCATGAGGACCGGTCTCTCCCAGCAGACCAGTCTCCGCCAGGACCTGCGGATCAATCCGCGGCTCTACCAGGCCATGGACATGCTGTACATGCCCATGATCGACCTGCAGCAGCACCTGAAGCAGGAGCTGCTGACCAACCCGTTCCTCGAATTGCTGGAGCCCGAAGAAGAAGAGCCACAGGATCAGCAGACCCAGGAGAAGAACGAGAAGGAAGAGGCCAAGAAGGACGACGAAACCGATTGGGAGGAGATCCTGCTCAACGGCTTCGAGGTGGGCGGCATGCGGGAGCAGTACGAGGAGCGGGAGTACATTGAGCCGGTCACCGTGGAGATCAAGGATCTGGACGATCACCTGCGCGAGCAGTTGAAGATGATCGACCTCACTCCGCGGCAGATTCTCCTCTCCGAAGAATTCCTGGGCAACATCAAGGATGACGGGTACCTGGCCTCGTCGCTGGAGGAGATCCTGGGTAGCGTCAACGAGCTGATCCGGGCCCATGCCGAGCGGAAGTCTTCCGACGATCCGGAGCTGGACGAGTTCGGCAACGAAGTGGAGCCGGAGCCGGCCCTGCCGAGCGATGCGAACTTCGCGTACTACACGATGGAAGAAGTGGACGAGATGCTCCGCATCATTCAGAAGCTGGATCCGCCCGGTGTCGGGGCCCGGGATCTCCGCGAATGCCTCCTGATCCAGATCCGGGAAAAAGGCGAGACCGAATCGCTCACCTCGCGGCTGGTGGACGAGGCGTTCCCCGACCTCATCGCCCACCGGTGGAACGACCTGGCCAAGCGGTTCGCCGTGGACCCGCAGGCGGTGCAGGCGGCAGCCGACAAGCTGGCCCAGTACGATCCCAAGCCCGGCCTCAAATACTCCGGCCGCGATGACGGCTACATCACGCCCGACCTGATCGTGGACAAGATCGACGGCCGCTATCACGTCTTCCTGAACGACACCGGGTACCCCCGGCTCCGCCTGAGCCGCTCCTACCAGGAGCTGGCTCGGGATAAGAAGAAGATGACGCCGGAGAACCGCGAGTTCATCGCCAGCAAGATGAACAGCGCCAACTGGATGATCCAGGCGCTGGA
>JBDTTZ010000194.1:0-7389 GCA_040008015.1 Gemmatimonadota bacterium | reverse complement strand
TGTTATTGGCGAGCACCCGGAACGTCACCGAACGCTGGGCGTCATCAAAGGAGAGAACCTGCAGCTTGGCATACTCGGAAACTCCGATATTGCAGACCAGCCGGGAACGAACCACGAAGACATCACCCGAATCCACGGGGACGGTATCGGCGGTGATATAGCCGTTGCTCGCCGCCCGACCGATATCCTCGAACAGCTTGCTGCTGGGGAGCAACCCGGGATTCACCTGGTTGGAGACGTTGATGTCCAGGACCGCGAGTGGAAGGAACAGGTGCGCACCCAGCGGCCCGAGATCGTAGACAAACTCGAAGCCGGAGGTCTGGTCGGTCCGGACCGGGCCGTCGGGCACCGAGTAGGCGCTGGGGGTGTTGATCGGGGTGCCATGCAGCGCGAAGATGGTCAGGGTATCTTCGAAATTCTTGGACGACGGATTCGGCAGGGCGTTCGGGTCCGAACAGGCCAGAGCCGCCGAACCGGCGGCGAGAACGACCAGTGTGATGAAGGGGCGCATGAGGCGAAGGTTAGTGGCCGGGTGAGAGTGGGTCAACCCACCGTCATTCCTTGACTTCGATTCTTCCAGACCGTACGTTCTTCTGTCCCGTTTCGACTCCGCTCGCTTCCCTCAGATCAGGCCAAAGGACGGCGCCATGCCGGGCTTACGCGAGGTGGTTCAGCACCTGGTCAAGCGTGACGGCGTGGATGCCGTCCTGGTGGTGAGTGCCGACGGGCTGGTGATCGATCACGCCGCCCGCTCCGGGGTCGACGTCGATGCGATCGCCGCCATGCTTCCCGCCCTCACCCAGAGTGCCGCCCAGATGGGAGAAGTCACCACCGGCGGCCGGCTGACCCATGCGGTCTTCGAGTTCGGGAGCCGCCAGCTGGTGCTCTCCGCCCTTGGAGACGAAATATTCCTCGCCGTCCTCACGACCCCGGACGTTAACATCGGGAACCTGCTGTACGACCTGCGCACGCATCAACCGGCGCTGGCGAGCTTGATCTAGGACGGTAACGCGGTTGGACGGTAAGTGCGGTAGGGAGTTCCTCGTCAGACTAAGGCAATTCATGACAGCTTGCGTGCATAGATCGACTGGCTGGCGACACCCCTACCGTCCGACCGTCTTACCGTCCTACCGTCCATGAGATGGGCCGTCATCCTCGCCGGAGGCTCGGGTAGTCGGTTCTGGCCGCTCAGCACTCCCTCCCACCCGAAGCAGCTACTTCCGCTCAGCAGCGATCGCCCCACTGCCGAGGAGTCGGTGACCCGGCTCGAAGGACTGATTCCGCGCGAGCGAGTCCTCCTGGTCACCGGCGCCGCACTGGCGCCGAGGCTGCAGGAGATCATGCAGGTCCCGGCCGGCAACGTGCTGGTGGAGCCGCGGGCCGCGTCCACCGCGCCGGCCCTGGTGTGGGCATCCTGGGAGGCCATGCGGCGGGATCCTGACGCCGAGGTGCTGTCGTTGCACTCGGACTGGTCGGTGGGCGATCCCGAGGCGTTTCGCCGCGCCGCCGACCTGGCCCTGCGGACCGCCCGGACTCACGACGTGCTGGTGACGGTGGGGATCGTACCCTCGCGTCCGGAAACCGGCTACGGCTACATCGTGCCGGGCCCGTCGCTCGACGACCAGGCGCGGCACGTCGCCAACTTCAGCGAGAAACCGGACGCGGCGACGGCGCTCACCCTGCTGGCCGAGGGGGCGCTCTGGAACAGCGGACTCTTCGCCTGGACCGCGCGCAGGCTGCTGCTGGAGATCCACGCCCACACGCCCGAGATCGCGCCAGCGCTGGCCGCCCTGGAAGCGGGAAGCGTCGAGCAGTTTTTCCAGCAGGTCACCCCGACATCCATCGACGTGGGATTGCTGGAGCGGAGCGCCGCGGTCGCCGTGGTGCCCGGGATCTTTCCCTGGGACGACGTGGGGACCTGGGACGCGCTCGCCCGGGTGCGCCAGCGCGATCCCCAGGGGAACATCGTGGTCGGACCGGTCTATCTGCAGGACAGTCACGACTGCATCTGCTGGTCGGATGGAGAGCCGATCGTGGTCGCCGGCGCGCAGGAGCTGGTCATCGTGCGGGCCAACGGGCGCACCCTCGTGATGCACCGGTCCAAGGCGCCGGGGTTGAAGCAGGTGTTGGACCGGGTGCCGGACGACGTGAAGAACTTCTGATGCTCTACCTGCTCGAACCCGATTCACCCGGCCCCGCGTGGGAACCGTTTGCCGGGGTGCGGCCGGTGGCGGAGCTGCGGGCCGGCGTGTGGCGGATTCGAGAACGCTGGGAAGCCGCGCTGCGAATGGACGCCGCAGCGATCGTGGGCGGCACCGCCACCGGCTTTCTGGAAGGCGATGAGCCGCCCTGCCAGGCCCTGGGTGAGATTCGCGGCCCGGGCGTGGTCGCCCGGAGTGAGTTCGCGCCATCGGGAGCGGCACCCGAGGTGACCGGTGAGACCCGCCGGCTCACCGCCCAGGGAAAGACCGTGGCCTGGATTCTTCCGCCGGGGGCCACCTGGCACCGCGGCGACGAGACCGGCGCCGCCGTCAACATCGAGGGGCTTCACCTCCTCGGGGCATACCACCTGCTGACCGCCCTGGAGCAGTTTCTTCCCGCCGATTGCCTCGACTTCACTGCCGGAGACCGGGACCCCTTGCCCGAGGGCAGCATCGTGATCGGCGATCCCGGTCTCGTGGTCCTGCGTGGCGCCGTGGTCGAGCCGGGAGTGGTGTTCGATGTGCGGAGCGGTACCGTCGTCCTCGATGCGGGCGTGGAGGTTCGTCACGGCACCCGGCTCGAAGGCCCGCTCTACGCCGGGGAGCATACCCGGCTGCTGGGCGGGTTCCTGCGCAATTCGGCCTTCGGCCCCTGGTGCGTGGTACGCGGCGAGGTGGCATCTTCAGTGTTCATCGGGTTTGCCAACAAGGGCCACGATGGGTTCGTGGGCCACAGCATCCTCGGTCACTGGGTGAACCTGGGCGCGGGCACCACGACATCGAACCTGAAGAACACCTACGGCGAGGTCCGCCTGGGGGTCGGAGGCAGCAGCATCCCGACCGGGCGGCTCAACGTGGGGACCCTGTTCGGCGACCATGCGAAGACCGCGATCGGCACCATGCTGCCCACAGGAACCGTCATAGGCGCAGGGGCGAATGTGTTTGGGGAGAGTCAGGTGCCGAAATACGTCCCGGCGTTTTCGTGGGGTTCGGCCGGAGTGGAGCGGCTGGACGAGGAGGGGTTTCTCAAGATCGCGGGCCGGGTGATGCCGCGGCGCCAGGTCGAGGTGACTCCGGAACGTCTGGCATCGCTCCGAGCCACCTATCACCGGCTTGCGGGGAAAGCCTAGCAACAGCTTGCAATACACCACTCAACGAATCGCACTAAACCGATGAAGACCACCCTCTACGTGCTGGGATCCGGCTCGCGCGGCAACTGCCTCGCGATCCAGCACGGCGACTCGGTGCTGCTGATCGATGCCGGGTTCAGCTGCAAGGAGATCGAGCGCCGGGCCGAGCTGGTCGGCATGGGTATGGGGGAGATCGTGGGCCTGGTGCTGACCCACGAGCATGGCGACCATGCCCGCGGCTCCGGGCGGCTGCTCCAGCTGTGGAACATGCCGGTGCTCACCTCTCACGGCACTTGGCACCGGGTGCGGTCCCGGCTCCCCGATGGCGCCGAGCATCAACCGCTTGGCCTTCGCGAAGGAGTGGACCTGGGCCCGTTCCGGATCGAGGCCTGCCCCACCAGTCACGATGCCAGCGAGCCGATCGCGGTCATGGTCCGCGCGGGAGAGTTGTCGATCGGCATCGCGTACGACCTGGGCCGGCCTTCGACGGCCGTGCGCTACCTTCTCCGCAACTGTGCCGCCCTGGTCCTGGAGTCCAACTACGACGAGGTCCTGCTCCGCACCAGCGGCTATCCCGCGGTGGTGCAGCAGCGCATCGCCGGATCTAGCGGCCACCTCTCCAACCGCGCCGCGGCCGAGCTGATCCAGGAGTTGATGCATCCCGATCTGAAACTGGTGGTGCTTGCGCACCTGAGCGAGAAGTGCAACTCGGAGTCCTGCGCCCGCAAGGAGATCGCACCGGTCCTGAGAAAGTCCCGCTGGAGAGGCACGCTGCACATCGCCCGCCAGGACGAGCCGCTGGCTCCCCTCACGATCCCCCAGTCAATGGTCCTCACTCTCGGCTTGTAGCTTCAACAAGCTCCTCGCGAAGACCGCGAAGTAGCGCGAAGCCCGCGAAGGACAAGCTCGGTTGTTCTTTTGGCAGTTGCAGTTCTTCGCGGTCTTCGGGGTTCTTCGTGTCCTCCGCGTAGAGCTGTTGCAGAGCCCACCGTAGTAACAGTCCCTCTCCCCAGGCCCCTCTCCCGTCACGGGCGAGGGAAACGGGGTGAGGGTTATCGGCGCCAACCCCAGTCCTCCCCCAGCATCTCATACAGCCGAGCGTTGTGCGGCGCATAGAAGCGGGTCAGCTCGTCATAGACTGACGCGGGGACCTGACTCGGGTCATACCCGCCAAGGTTCTGCGGCGTGTAGCCGCGGGCCGCGAGGCTGGCGTCGAGCTCCAGGAACCGGCAGACCCGGTCAATTGCCACCTGCGGCTCGGCGAACAGGGTCTCGCTCTTCAACACCAGCAGTTGCTCGCGAGGGAACAACTCGTAATACCGAGCCAACTGCTCGGCATAGAATCCCCGGCGCTGGTAAGCGAGGTACCTCTGCCTCCCGGTGCGCACCCGGTCATCCTCGGCAGCGAACGCCTCGGCGATGGGCAGGGTTTCCCGGCCGGTCCGCTGCTCATGGAAGTAATTGGAGATCGCGCGATCCACCGGGTCCCGCAGCAGCGCGATCATCCTGACGCCGGGCAGCACGCTCCGGATCCGGGCCGGGCTGTCCGGATTGGCCAGGTACGAGGTGGATCCCTCGCCGGTGATGGCCCGGTAGCGGCGCAGTTCGACGCCAGTGGGAAAATGGGTCCGGTACCACGCCACGCCGCGCTTGAACCGGCTGCCGAAGAAATGAATCTCCCGCCTGCGGGACCGGATGACGTGGGGATGCGCCGCGAGCGCGGCAAACAGGAAGGTGGTGCCCGCCTTCATGGCGCCGATGACCAGGAAGTCCGGTAGCGCGTGGCCCAGCTCCGGGCGGCCGATGGCGCGGGCGCCGAGGGTGAGCGTCATCCGAGCGGCTCGGGCGGGAACGCCCCACCCACCGGGGAGGTGCATCCCCTCACCCCCGTGCCCCCTCTCCCATGCTGGGAGAGGGGGTACACCGACAATTACATCGCACGTTTCTTGGGATCCGGGGGTACCGCGACATTGGCCGGGCGGGACGTGGGCGGGCCGGTGCGATCGAAGATGATGGGATCCGTCAGGTCGCCGCCGGAAAGGGTCATCCTTGTCCCGCGAAGCCGGTAACCGTACACCTCCCATTCCCCGCCAATCGCAAGCCAGAGACTGTCTCCCACGATCCGCCAGCGCGCGGTTTCCTCACCGTAGCTGGCGCTCGAGTCTTCCCGAACGATAACGGTCCGGGGCCCCTCCTTGTTGTCGCCCTGCCGCAGGTCGAAGTGCCAGGTCCCGAGGATGGAGGGGGTGCGCTGGGCGTGGAGCGTTGTTGCCAGCGAGAGGAACAGGGCGGCAATCAGGGCTGGACGAAACTCGGAAAATCCTGAGGTCATAGTGGGTATAAGATAATCAAGAAAAAGCGTCCTCTCCATTGATGGACAGGGGTTGGGGGGAAGGTATGAAAAAAGGGCGGGTCCGAAGACCCGCCCTCACCTGCAAGAGATCCCTCGCTTTGCTCGGGCCAGAAGATCCCTCGCTTTGCTCGGGATACAAGAACGGCAATGAATTTACGGGGTCGCAACTGCGCGACCCCGTAAATTCAGCCGTTCTAGTACATGCCCCCCATGCCGCCGCCCGGAGGACCGGACGGAGCCGGCTTGTCTTCCTTCTTCTCCACCACCACGCACTCGGTGGTGAGCAGGAGGCCGGCGATCGACGCGGCGTTCTGCAGCGCCGTGCGGGTCACCTTGGTCGGATCGATGACGCCCGCCTTGACCAGGTCCTCGTAGATATCGGTCGCGGCGTTGTAGCCGAAGTTCTTGTCCTTCGACTCCCGGATCTTGGCGACCACGATGGAGCCCTCGGCTCCCGCGTTCTGAACGATCATGCGAATCGGCTCTTCGACCGCCTTGCGGACGATCTCCACGCCGATCTTCTCGTCCTCGGTGCCCTTCACCTTGTCCAGCGCCGACTGGGCGCGGAGCAGGGCGACACCGCCGCCCGGCACGATGCCTTCTTCAACCGCGGCGCGGGTGGCATGCAGCGCGTCCTCGACCCGGGACTTCTTCTCCTTCATCTCGGTCTCGGTCGCGGCGCCGACGTTGATGATCGCCACGCCGCCGGAGAGCTTGGCCAGCCGCTCCTGCAGCTTCTCCTTGTCGTAGTCGCTGGTGCTCTTCTCGACCGCGACCTTGATCTCGCTGATCCGGCCCTGGATGTCCTCGTTCTTGCCCTTGCCGTCAACCACGGTGGTGTTGTCCTTGTCCACCACGATCCGCTTGGCACGCCCCATGTCCTGCAGCGTCGCATTCTCCAGCTTGAAGCCCAGCTCCTCGGTGATCACCTTGCCACCGGTCAGCTTGGAGATGTCGATCAACATCTCTTTGCGGCGGTCGCCGAAGCCCGGGGCCTTTACGGCCGCGACCTTGAGGGTGCCGCGCAGCTTGTTGACCACCAGGGTCGCCAGCGCCTCGCCCTCGACGTCCTCCGCGATGATGAGCAACGGCTTGCCGGTCTGCGCCACCTTCTCCAGCACCGGGAGCAGCTCTTTCATGGAGCCGATCTTCTTGTCGTGGATCAGGATGTAAGGCTCTTCCAGCACCGCCTCCATCTTCTCCGGATCGGTCACGAAGTAGGGCGACAGGTACCCGCGGTCGAACTGCATGCCGTCCACGGTCTCCAGAGTGGTCTCCAGGCCCTTGGCCTCTTCCACCGTGATCACGCCGTCCTTGCCGACCTTCTCCATCGCCTCGGCGATCAGCTTGCCGATCTCCGGGTCGTTGTTCGCGGAGATGGTCCCGACCTGGGCAATCTCCTTCTTCCCGGCCGTCGGCATGGAAAGCCGCTTCAGCTCCTCGACGATCGCCTCGACCGCCTTGTCGATGCCGCGCTTCAACTCCATCGGGTTGGCACCGGCGGTGACGTTCTTGAGGCCTTCACGGAAGATCGCCTGGGCCAGCACGGTCGCCGTGGTGGTGCCGTCGCCGGCCAGGTCGGAGGTCTTGGTCGCCACTTCCTTCACCATCTGGGCGCCCATGTTCTCGACCGGGTCCGACAACTCGATTTCCTTGGCCACCGTGACGCCGTCCTTGGTCACGGTCGGGGAGCCGAACTTCTTGT
>JBDTTZ010000193.1:0-1823 GCA_040008015.1 Gemmatimonadota bacterium | reverse complement strand
CGCACACCGGAGTATGATCAGTTATGCGGTTCACCACCTATTCCCGTTACATCCCTGAGCTGGCCGACGCGGTCAACCTCCAGGCCCTGCTCGATCAGCTGGGCGACTTTCTGCTGCAATCAGGATTCGCCGGGGGCGGCAATCAGTTCTGGCCCGAGGACGACCCGGACCGCTCCCTCGATGCCCTTCGCCAAGCCATCCTCAAGGCCTTGATGGACTCCGGCCAGCTCACTCCCGAAATGCTCAAGGTGCTCCGGGGGGATTCCACTGGGGACCCGGCCCGGGATCAGCAGATCCAGCGAGAGCTGGGGGAATTGCTCGACCGGATCGTCCAGCGGCTGGTCGAGGAAGGCCTGCTCAACGTGGGTGAGGCACCGCAGATGCCGAGCGGCTATGAAAGCATGACGGGCCCCGGGGGCGAGGCTGCGGCCGCCGCCCGGCAGGTGGAGTTCAACCTCACCGACAAGGGGATCGACTTCCTGGGCTACAAGACCCTCCGCGACCTGCTGGGGTCGATCGGCAAATCCAGCGTCGGGTCCCATGATACCACGGAGCTTGCGACCAGCATCGAGACCGAAGCCGCCAGCCGGCGCTACGAGTTTGGCGACGTCCTGAACCTCGATGTCCCGGCCACGCTGACCAACGCCATCGCGCGGGAAGGCCTGGGCGTGCCCATCAATCTCGAGTATGGAGACCTGATGGTGCACCAGAGCGAGTATCGCTCCTCCGCGGCCACCGTGCTCATGCTGGACTGCTCCCACTCCATGATCCTGTACGGTGAGGACCGATTCACCCCGGCCAAGAAGGTGGCGCTGGCGCTGACCCACCTGATCCGCACCCAGTACCCCGGTGACACCCTCCGGGTCGTGCTGTTTCACGATTCCGCCGAGGAGATCCCGCTGGCCGCGCTGGCCCGGGCACAGGTGGGGCCGTACCACACCAACACGGCCGAAGGGCTCAAGCTGGCGCGGCGGATTCTCACCGGGCAGAAGAAGGACATGAAGCAGATCATCATGATCACCGATGGAAAGCCATCGGCGCTGACCATGCCCGACGGCCGGATCTACGTGAACTCGATGGGGCTGGACCCGACCATCCTGAAGGAAACATTCCGGGAAGTGGCCAATTGCCGGCGCAGCGGGATCATGATCAATACGTTCATGCTGGCCCGGGACCGGAGCCTGGTGGATTTCGTGAAGAAGGTGGAGGAGATCTGCCGGGGGAAGGCGTATTTCACCAATACCATGACGCTGGGGCAGTTCATCCTGATGGATTTCATGAAGCGGAAGACGCGCAGAGTTTCCTAGCCGAGGGCGCGGAGAGCTGCGCACAACTGAGAAGCAGATTTTCGCAACTGCCTGCCGCGAAGAGAGTCTCTGTGTGCCTCTGTTTCTCAGCGGTGCGCCGTTCTCTGAGACCTATCCCCGCTCAGTCGCGATGCCGGCCGATATGAGCCCTCCGAATCTCCCCGCTCTCAGCCAGCTCGAGGCAGCAATTCCTGGATGCGAGCGCTGCCCTCGTCTTCGCGCCTATTGCCGCGAGGTCGCCCGGATCAAGAAGAAAGAATTCCAGGACTGGGACTACTGGGGCAAACCGGTTCCCGGGCTCGGCGATCCCGACGCACGGCTGCTGATCGTGGGCCTGGCTCCCGCCGCCCATGGCGCCAATCGTACCGGGCGGATGTTCACCGGAGACTCCAGTGGCGACTGGCTCTACGATGCGCTGCACCGCTATGGGTTCGCCAACCACTCCAGCTCGATCTCCCGCGACGACGGCCTCAAACTCACCGATTGCTACATCACCGCGGCCGCCCGCTGCGCCCC
>JBDTTZ010000192.1:0-1731 GCA_040008015.1 Gemmatimonadota bacterium | reverse complement strand
ACGTAGGGGTGCCCCTTCAAAGCGGCATCCATGGTGCGATTGAGCTTCATCAGCTGGCGCGGGTCTTCGCCAATCAGATGGGGTCCCAGCTCACGCAATCCGGCTCGCACCCCGTCGGCATAAGCCGGCAGGTAGAACGGCCCCAGTGGGCACACCTCTCCATAGCCGGTAATACCGGCATCGGTCTCCACCTGCACGATGGTGCTGTCGAAGACGGTGACCGATTTGCCGCCGCTCCACTTGTACGTGGTCTCGTGGAGCGGAAGCTCGACGCGGTAGGCCAGGATGCCGGTGATTTTCATGGGGCCGAATCTAACCGCAGGGTCAACCAGGCGACTACCGTCAGCAGAACCACCCCCGCCGAGACCCATAACGCATTGGGTCCTCCCACATGCTGATACAGCCAGCCGTACAGGATACCCGCCGGTAACGCCGCAATTCCCAGGGTGCCATGATACGCCCCAAAACCTCGGCCCCTCCGGGGCGAAAGCCTGGAGACCAGCACCATCTCTCCCGATTCACTGAGTCCCGCGACGAGACCGAACACCAGGAAGACGACGATCGCGCCGGTGATCGTGAGCGGCAGACCGAGCGCAACCGCAACCAGGCTGAACAGTACTCCACCGATGGCCACCGCCATGCGCGGTCCGAAGCTGTCCACCAGTTTGCCGCCAGGGTACGAGGCGGCGGTACGTACCACATGCAACCCTGCCCACATGAGAGGAATGGTCGGGAGGGGCATGCCGAGGTCCTGCAGGCGCAGGAGAAGCAGCGCTTCCGGCAGGCGAAAAAACGTGAGAGCGGCAAGCACGAGCACCGGGGGCCAGAAAACTGGGTGGGGTTCCGATTCGGAATTCATCTTCAAAGGCGCCGAGTGGGTTCCTTCCCGCGTGCCCTTGAGGACTACGGCCAACACCAGAAAGGCGACGATGCCAGGAAGAACGCTCCAGGTCAGCACCTGGCGAATGGGGACCGCGTGGCGCAGCAGCCACCAGGCGGCCAGCGAGCCCAGCACGGCGCCAAGGTGATCCGCCCCCCGGTGAAATCCAAAGGCGCGCCCCGCGACTTCGGGCGGCGTGATGTCGGCGATCAGCGCGTCACGCGGCGGTGTTCGGGCGCCTTTGCCGATGCGGTCCACCACCCGGAACCCGACCACTTGCCATGCCGCGCTGGACAGCGCCATGAGCGGCCGTATCAATATGGCGCTCAGGTATCCGCCCAGGATCAGTGGCTTCCTCCATCCAGGCCGGTCCGAGAGCCGCCCGCTCA
Organism: Gemmatimonadota bacterium; assembly: GCA_040008015.1. Lineage (GTDB taxonomy): Bacteria > Gemmatimonadota > Gemmatimonadetes > Gemmatimonadales > GWC2-71-9 > DASYPP01. The sequence continues at coordinate 462 of JBDTTZ010000192.1, read as the reverse complement.
CCAGCTTGACCAGCGAGGCGGCGAGATCCGCGGCCCCATCCAGCATTCCCAGGATCGTGGCGCTGCCGCCCAGCGTCCGGGTGATGAACCCGGGCAGAAGCGGGTACACCATCTCGCTGGCAAAGTCATTGAACAAGGAAACGAGGCCGAGCCCCTTTACCGCGGGCGGAATGCCTGGTTTCGAGTGCGTCTCGTGTGGGATCAAGGTTCGTGTGGGTAGTGGGGCGCTCTTGCGCCGTCAGTCTTGAGAATCGCGAAAACGCGAAGAAGCGAAAACGCGAATGAGCAATAAGTATTCATGAACAAGGAGTATTGCTGTTTATCGCGTCTTCGCACTTTCGCGCTTTCGCGATTGCGAGCCCACCCGCGCTTGTCGCCAGCCAGACCCACGAGATCCAAACTCCAACCCCTGTCAAGCGGCCTGAAACTCCCCTACCCCGGCCCCCAGTACCCGCTTACGGG
>JBDTTZ010000191.1:0-4788 GCA_040008015.1 Gemmatimonadota bacterium | reverse complement strand
TACCTTTGCGCCGGCCACCCAGCAAACGTTCGAACGGATTGAGCGTTACCGAAAGAGTCCGCGCCTCGGCCGGGGCACCAACAACCAGGAACTCCGACCCGTCGGGCGAGACATCATACTGCGCCCGCGATCCGGTGAGCAGGTAGGTCCCCTGAAACAGCGAGTCGACCCGGCCCATGGCGAATCCCGGTCCGGGCACCACCGGCACGGCGAGAAACCACCCGCGATCGCGAAAGATGATCTCGTGCCCGTGCTTCGACCAGCGAGGCTCGATACCGCCCTCGCTGGAAATCTGCCAGCGCCCTGCCCCCGAGGGAAACTGCCGCACATAAACCTCGCGCCGCCCGGACTCATCGGAGACGTACACCAGCCAGTGCCCATCGGGCGAGACTACTGGCGACCTCTCGTCGGCCGCCGACACGGCAAAGGGGTGGTCCACCCCGGCAGAGTCACGGTAGAAGATGTCACCGCGATTCTGGGTTGAGCGCCAGAATACGAACGCGCCCTCCGGCGTCCACCCCACGGGGAATTCGGTCTGCGGGGTCACCACGAGCGAATCCGCGGAACCGGAACCATCGGCCGAGGTTGCATAGACATCCCAGCTGGCGCTGGTAGAATCGACGATATAGCCGAATGCCAGGCGACGACCGTCGCCGGACCATTCGGGCCCGATCGCGCGGCCGGCGAGCGCCAGCCGCTGGCGGGTGCCGCCGACTCGGTCGACAACCCAGAGTTCGCCGCCGAGCGGGTCGGTGGTAAACGCTATGCGCCGGCCGTCCGGGGAGAACCGGGGCGACGCGTAGCCCTGCCCGTCCGGCAATTCTACTCTTGACTTGCCGCGGCGATCGAGCCGGAGCAGCTGGACTCGCTGTGAGGTCCCCATGACCCGCACGACGATGCCCGGGCCGAATGCGATCTTGGCTCCCCGTTGCTCCTCCACCACCCCTTCGACCACTGGGACCGGTTTGCCGGTGAAGCGGCGTTGGCGAGCGTCGAAGGAGGCCGCCATCATGACGCCCTCGGGTGACAGCCACAGCACCGTGCCCGGCGCCAGGAATCGCGGATCGGTTCCCACCACGTCCGTAAAGATCGATACGCCTCCCTCGGGAACCGTGATCACGGCGATGTGGTCCACCCCGTCGTTGCCCGCTACCGAACCGAGGACCGCCTTCCCATCGGGAAGGAATGATGGCCATTCAATCAGGCGACTGAGCGAATCCAGCGGCGCCAGCTGCTCCAGCCGCCCTCCTGACGCCCCGATCCGGGAGAGACCGGAGACGTCTTCCAGCACGATCTCATCCTGCGTCCCCCACGTGGCGCCCGACACGATGTTCCCGAGCAGCTGCACGATCATGATCGGTGACCCGCCCGAGAGTCGCACCTTCATCAGCCGCTGGTTGGCCACGAAACCGAGCCACTCCCCGTCAGGCGAGAAGAACGGCATATAGGCCCCTTCGGTGCCCGGGATCGGGCTCGGCTGCTGCTCGTCCAGTCGGCGGAAGTAGAGCCGGTGCTGCCCCATGGTGCCGCCGGAGTAGACCAGTGCCGATCCATCCGGAGCAACGGCGACCGAGCGGCCGAAGGTGTCCAGGTAGCGCGCGGAATCCGGCAGCGCGAGCCCGAATTGCGCCATGCGAGCCGGCTCGGCGTGCGGTCGCGCCAGCCACCATCCAACTGCCACGCCCAGCACACCGAGAATCAGGCCGGGAACGACGGCGGTCAGGCCCGGTCGCCGAAAGCTGGTGCCGCGCCGATTTGCAGCGCGCGCGGCGGTCCCCACCGGTGCGACATACCCGGGGTTCACCAGGGCCGAAGCGAACTCGGCCGCACTGGCCATGCGGTCGGCTGGCAGCTTCTCCAGCGCCGTGCGCACCGCCGCTTCCACGTGGGCCGGGATGCTCTTGCGCTGCACGGTGAGCGAGCGCGGCTCCTCGGTCATCACCCGCGCGATGATCGCCTGCGCGGTGGGCCCGGTGAAGGGTGGCTCGCCGCACAGCATCTCGTAGGTCATGCAGCCCAGCGCGTAGATATCGGCCCGGGGTGTGATCTCCCGCTCCCCCATGGCCTGCTCCGGCGCCATGTAGTGCGGGGTGCCGAGCGACATCCCCGTTTCCGTCATCCGGCCGCCGCCGGCCTTGCTCGCGGCCAGCGCGATGCCGAAATCGGCCACCAGGGCTCGGCCATCGTGGAGCAGGATGTTCTCGGGCTTGATGTCGCGGTGAATGACCTTGTGCCGGTGAGCGTAGTCGAGGGCACTGGCCACCTCGGTGGCGATCCGGACCGCCTCGGATACCGGAAGCTGCTTCTCCCGGTTCAGCTGGTCACGGAGCGATTCCCCTTCCACAAACGGCATGACATAGAACAGGAAGGAATCCGCCTCGCCGCTGTCGAACAGGGGCAGGATGTGGGGGTGCTGCAGGTTCGCCGTCGTCCTGATTTCGGAGAGGAACCGCTCGGCGCCGATCACCGCGGCCAGCTCGGCGCGCAGCACCTTGATCGCCACCTTGCGGTGGTGCTTCAGGTCCTGGGCGAGATAGACGGTGGCCATGCCTCCCTGCCCCAGCTCCCGCTCAATTCGGTAGCGGTCGGCCAATGCGACATACAGGCGGGACGTCGGGTCGGTCACTGCTTCGTCTCCATCACCCAGATGTCACTCTGCCGGTCCTGGATCGCAAAGAACATCCGGCCTCCACCGATGCCCCATTCGGGGCGATATGCTGGACGGGTAGGATCATCAAACCGAATGATCAGTCGTGGTGTCCCGCCGCTGAACGGGATGGCCCAGAACGAGGCGTACCCGCTCTGGTCGACCGACTTGGAATAGATGGTGCGGCTGTCCTGGCTCCAGTGCGGCATCTGCGCCGTGATCCCCCATGCGTTCGCGGAGTCCAGGATGGTCCGCGGCATTCCGGAATCGGGGTTCACAATAAAGAGCCCACCGCCGAACTGAGTGCTGGAGAAGACAATCCAGCGGCCATCGGGGGACCACTCTGGCCAGCCACCGAACGCCGAGAGCTGGACTGGTTTCCCCCATCCACCCTGGGCATCCCGCCGCACGACCCAGATGCTGCCCGGAATTCCGAAGGTGGTAAAAGTCAGTGCCCGGCCATCGGGCGACCAGGTAGCTGCAGCCTCCTGCGCCGGCGTGGCCGTTATCGACTGAACCGGGCCGCCATCCAGGGGAAGCAAGTACAAATCGCGGGAGCCGCTGCGCCAGGAATGGAACACGACCTCCCGGCCGTCGGGCGAGAGGTGGGGAGAGAAGTCGTCGCTGGGATCGTTGGTCAACTGCTCGGGCTCGCCGTGAGGCAATCGGATGCGGTACAACTCGGAGTTTCCACTGACGTCGGACGGATAATAAAACCAGTTACCGTCGGCGGTCGGCGTGCCGCCCTCGATGTTCTGGGATCCACTGGTAACCGGCACCGCGGCGGCCTCGGTTGTGTTACCCGGTGGAAAAGGCAGTGACCAGACGTTGGAGGTCCCGGCATACGCAGCGTAGGCGATCCGCCGACCGTCCGCCGAAACCGCGATGGACTGGGCCCCGAGCCCGGTGGTAAGCCGGGTCGCCTCGCCTTTGGCCCGGCCATCCGACCCGATCCGCAACGCGAAAATGTCCCTGGGTCCCTGCCGGCTGGAGATGAAGTACAGCCATTTCGCGTCGGGGGACCAGGCCGGACTCTGGTTGATCGAGGTGCTGTCGGTGAGCGTGGTCGTCGCTCCATCCTTTACCCGCACCAGGACGATCCGGCTGGGAGACAGGTTGCCAAAAAAGACGCCGACGCGGGAATAGAAGGAGTTTCCTGACGCGCAGGCCAGGAAATCGGCCCGGGGTGACCATTGGCAGAGCGAAGCCTCCGCCACTCGTGCCAGTGATCGCACGGCGCCTCCCGCATCACGCAGGTACACCGAATCCAGAATGGCGTATCCCATCGTCCGACCATCCGGCGCCCAGACCGCGGACGTGATCGGCTTTCCGGGAATCGCGCGCATCTCGGGCCGGGCGGCTCCGCCGGAGGATGGTGCACTGAAGACGCCGCCACCGGAAAGAAACAGAATGCGGGATCCGTCCGACGACCACGAGGGATTGGTTTGCACTTCCAGCGAATCGTCGGTCAGCCGAATGGGTCGGCCGCCGCTCACCTGCCGCACAAAGATCCGCATACTGGTGGTAGTACCGGCCGCGTACGCAACGTATTTGCCGTCGGGGGAGAGAGCAGGCTGAATCTCCAATCCGCGATCCCAGGTAACCTTGGTGGACAAACCGAAGGTGACGATGGGCGAATTACCCGAGGCTAGGCGGGTGCCGGCATAGAGAGCGGCGGCAACCAGCAGCGCCATGGCCAGCACCGCCCCCACCCACGTTTTACCTCGGTAAGGCGGCAAAGTGGTAGCCGCCCGTCGAGCCTTTCTTCCGCTCGATTGGCGATCTGCCTTGCCGTCCAGCGCAGCGGCATACTCCGCCGCCGAAGTGAACCGATCCGCGGGGAGCTTCTCCAGCGCGGTGAGCACTCCATCCTCGACATCGGGCGATATACTGCGGCGCCGGGGAATCAGCGGGCGAGGTTCTTCGGTCAACACCTTGGCGACAATGGCCTGCGCCGTAGGACCACTGAACGGTGGCTCCCCGATCAGCATCTCGTAGGTAACCGCGCCCAAAGCGTAGATATCGCTCCGAGCTGTGATCTCCCGTTCGCCCATCGCCTGCTCGGGGGACATGTACTGCGGCGTACCGATCGACATCCCGGTTTCGGTCATGCGCGAGTCTCCCGCCTTGCTGGCGGCGAG
>JBDTTZ010000190.1:0-6778 GCA_040008015.1 Gemmatimonadota bacterium | reverse complement strand
GGACCACGGCGTAGTTGGTGGCCGGCTCGAGGGTCTCGTCATTCGGACCGTTCTCGCGGTCGGTGACGGCGTCGATCACTCCAAGGGAAAACCCGCCCGGCGTCCGGCCGGTGACCTTGGCAGCACCAATGATCGTGGTGGCCAGCGGTGAGGAGGCGTCGCCGTAGAAGCCGGAGAGAGTGGGCGAGCGGCCGATCCGGCGAGAATAAAACAGCCCCTCCCCGGTACTGCAATCGTTGACGATGAAGCAGTTGAGCCTAAACTGGAAGAGTCCCTTCCCCTCCACGAAGAACGGCCGCCGCTCGTTGAAGAAAGTCTCGAACGCCGAGAGATTGAGGACAGCGGGGTCGGCCTCCACCTGACCGAAATCGGGGTTGACCGTGGCATTGAGCGTGAGATTGGAGGAGATCCCGTATTTGAGATCCCCACCCACGTTGATCGCCTGGTGCCGCTCGAGACCGTTCGCCCCGAGCTTCGGTTCGTTCTGGGTCACCAGATACGGGGTAATCTCAACCTTGCGCGGGTTGGCCAGGTTCGTGAGCCCGGTGAGATCGCCCCACTGGCTCACGAATCCGGACTGCGATTGCCGATACAGCGGCCAAGTCACCTGGGAGTTGTACCGGGGGATATTCCGCCACAGCATGATCCCGAAGGTGTTGGTGCCGCCCGGCGAGAACCGCAACTGAGAGAGAGGAATCTTGTACTCCGCCGTCCATCCCAGAGAGTCCACTGTGGTCGCGACCTCCCAGATCCCGTCCCAGGCCCCGTCCTCGTTACCGTCACTATAGACGGCGTAATCCGACTTGACCCCGGCGGGATTCACCACGAATTCATACCCCGTCCGTTTGTCATGATACGAGTCCAGCATCACTTGTATGTTGTCGGAATTGGTCTGGTTGTCTCGGCGGGAGAGCAGGCTGATGATGCTGTCGGGGTGGGTATCGTACATCCGAACGAACACGTACACATTGTGCTCGTCGTAGGCGATCCGAGCCTCGGTCCGTTGCTTGGGAGCCGCCCCCTCCGTGGGCCGGGCCTCCAGGAATTCACTGATCACCGGGGCGGTCTGCCAGAACGCGTCGGTGTCCAGCCCGTCCAGGACGGGTGGGGCCGGCGCCTCAACCGCCGCCACGGAACGGACGGGAGTAGCGATGGATGTGGGTGTGGTGGATTGGGCCTGAAGAGCCAGGAGTATTCCTACCAGAGCCGTCATATCGAATCACCCGCAGGGGAGGTTAAGGCCTTGGACACTGCGATCATTCAAAGGGTTGCAAGACTCAGGTCGGCCACCAACGTTGAAGGGACCAACCGGCTGCCTTCCGGGATGACCGGGTACCGCGATATCATCCATCCTTCCCACGCCGGACGGGTATCTTGACCGCCAGGATTCTGCTCCCCCTCCTTCTTATCGGCACGCCGCTCCGGGCCCAACAGCCGCCGATCGGCATTATCGACCTCTTCGGGCTGACGGTGACCAGGCCGGAGGCGGTGCGGGCCGCCCTGGGCCTCCAGGTGGGAGATTCGGTCCCGGCTTCCGGGGAGGCCTCAATCCACCGGTTGGAAAGCCTCCCGGGCGTCCAATCCGCCACCCTGAATTCAGTCTGCTGTGAGGACGGGAAGACCATCATCTATGCAGGAATTGTCGAGGATGGCTCCAGGCCGATTACCTGGAACCCCACCCCGTCGGGTGCCGACCGTCTCCCCGACTCCATTCGCGCGATGGGGACTGCATTCCAGGACTCCCTCTGGGCGGCCCTGAGCCACGGCGACGCCGCGGAGGATCGGTCAGCCGGCCACGCGCTGATGCATTACCCGGGAGCCCGTCAGATCCAGGAACGCTTCCCCGCCATCGCAGGGAGCAGCCTCGGCCTGCTGCGAACGGTGCTTCACAGCTCGGCCAGCGCGGAGGATCGCGCGGTGGCAGCCCAGATCTTGGCCTATACCTCGGACAAGCAGGCCGTCGTTCCCGACCTGGTCGCCGCCAGCCGAGACCCTGCCGAACCGGTCCGGAACAACGCCATCCGCGCCCTCTTCGTCATGGCATCGGGCGATTCGGTGACGGTGAAGGTTCCTCCCGAGCCCTTTGTGGCTCTGCTGCAATCGCCGGTCTGGACCGATCGAAACAAGTCCTCTCTGGCCCTGATGGAGCTGACCGAGTCCCGCGACCCGGAGCTCATGGCCGCACTCCGGCCCGCCCGGCCTGCGCTGGTCGAAATGGCCCACTGGAAGAGCCCGGGGCACGCGATTCCCGCCCTGATCATCCTTGGACGTCTGGCCGGGCTGAGTGAGCAGGAGCTGGGAGAGGCGTGGAAAGGCGGCGACCGGGAAAGGATCATCCGGGCATCCCAGTGACTTTCCACGATCATTTCTCCGCCCGGGCTGATACCTACGCCCGCGCCCGGCCGACCTATCCCGACCGGCTGTTCGAGGAATTGTCGATTCGGGCACCGGCGCACGACCTGGCCTGGGATTCAGGGACCGGCAACGGCCAGGCGGCCCGGGGATTGACGGAACATTTCGCCCTAGTGATCGCCACCGATCCCAGCGCGGCCCAGCTGCGAGAGGCAACACCCCATCCCCGGATTACCTATCGCCGGGGCCGGGAATCCGAGAGCGGTCTGGATGACCACGTCGCCGACCTGGTTTCCGCCGCCCAGGCGGCGCACTGGTTCGACCTGCCCGCGTTTTACCGCGAGGCGCAACGAGTACTCCGGCCCGGTGGGATCCTCGCGCTGTGGAGCTATGGGGCCTGCCGGATGGCCAGTGAGTTGAACTCGATCCTGGATCCTTTCTACTACGACACGGTCGGTCCCTACTGGCCACCGGAGCGAGTCCACGTGGATTCCGGCTACCGGACGCTTCCCTTCCCCTTCGAAGCGGAGCTTTTTCCGGAGCTCAACATCGAGCGGGAATGGACCCTGGAAGAGTTCCTGGAATACGTCCATACCTGGTCCGCGGTAAACCGTTTCATCACCGGGAAAGGCATAGATCCGGTCGAACAACTCGCCACGGCGCTGCGACCTCGCTGGGGGGATACTCAACGGGTGATCTGGCCGGTCGCCGTGCGGTGCGCCAGGATCCCCTGAGATGGAAATGCCACAATATTTCCGCCACGAGGAGCGTTCCATGAGCAACCTGGTCCTTCGAGCGGCTTCGCTCGCCGGCCTCGTCAGCATTCTAGCTTGCGGCTCGGCGGGCCCGCTCAGCAATCCGTGGGGTCACACTCCCGCCCCGGTCGCGGGAGTCCCCGAGCACTTCATTCCCGATTCCAGCTTTACCCAGCCTCCGGCTTCGGACTCAACCTGCCTGATGCACCTGGTAGATCCGGCGACCCAGATCCGCCTGATCATGGTGCGATCCACCGGGCACGGCCATGTGACCGACAGCACGGTCCGCTCCGCGGTGGGAGATTACAAAGTAGAACCGGAGGAACGGTTCGGTGTCGGTGAGCACGAGCGGCTTCGCGTTGCGTGCGCGACCGGCCGTCCACTGGGAAAAGTGCCGGAATAACTGGAGGCCGGATGCCCGCGAAGAAATCAACCAGCCCCAAGGCCCCGTCCAGGGCGAGCCTTGCGGAGTACCACCGCAAGCGGGACTTCAAGGAGACCGCCGAGCCCAGGGGCGGCAAGGCAACGTCCACTCCCCAGCTCGGGTTCGTGGTCCAGAAGCATGCGGCCACCCGGCTGCACTTCGATTTCCGCCTCGAGCTCGATGGAGTCATGAAAAGCTGGGCCGTGCCCAAGGGCCCCAGCATGGACCCGGCGGACAAACGGTTGGCGATGGAGGTCGAGGATCATCCCATCGAGTACAACAGCTTTGAGGGAACCATTCCCAGGGGACAGTACGGGGGCGGGACGGTGATGATCTGGGACCAGGGTATTTATACCTATGGCAACGATGACGTGGACCCGGTGGAAGGGCTGCGCCGCGGGTACGCCAAGGGCGATCTCAAGGTCGTGCTCCTGGGTGAGCGCTTGAAGGGGAGCTTCGTGCTGGTCCGCATGAAGGGCGGCAAGGGCAACAAGAACGAATGGCTGCTCATCAAGCACAAGGACGAATTCGCCGAGCCCGGCATAGACGTCGTCAAGTCTTTTGGGACTTCGGTGGTGTCAGGGCGGACAATGGAAAAGATCGCCAGGGGGGACAGCGCGGTCTGGAATTCCAATGCCCGTAGGGGCGCATAGCTATGCGCCCCTCCAGTTCCCTGGTGGTCGTCATTACCGGCGCCAGCAGCGGCATTGGGGCCGCCCTGGCCCACCACCTGGGTGGCCGGGGGGACCGGCTGGTCCTCGCGGCCCGGAGGGAGGAAGAGCTCTCCCGCGTGGCGCGTGATTCCAGCGCGGAGGCGCTACCGGTGGTTACCGACGTCCGGCACCGCGACCAGGTGGAGCGGCTTCGTGACCAGGCCATCGCCCGGTTCGAAAAAGTGGATGTGTGGATCAACAATGCCGGGCGAGGTGTCGGCTACAAGGTGATGGAGCTCTCCGAGGCGGATTTCGACGAAATGATCGCCGTCAACGTAAAATCGGCTCTGTTCGGCATGCAGGCGATCGTGCCCCATTTCATCGAGCGGCAGCAGGGCCACCTGATCAACGTCTCCTCCTATCTCAGCCGGGTCCCGGCTGTCAGCTTCCGGTCGGGCTACAACGCGGCCAAGCACGCGCTCAACGCATTAACCGCTAATCTGCGGATGGACCTGCGGAGAGAATACCCCAGGATCCACGTGTCGCTGGTCATGCCGGGATTGGTTGACACGGAGTTTCAGAAGAATGCCCTGGGCGGAACCCCGATACCGCCGTTGCCGGGAGGACCGATCCAGCCCCAGACCGCCGATGAGGTCGCTGCCGCCATCGTGGCGCTGATCGATACGCCGCAGGCCGAGATCTATACCAACCCGGCCCAGCGGGAGATGGTGCAGCGATACTTCGCGGACGTGGCGAAGTTCGAGGAGGGGATGCGGGTACCGTAGGGCGCACGCGCGACCCCGCTGCTAAAGCCGGGGCTCGGCAATAAAATGTCGCTAAAAGCGACCACAATCCACCAGAGACCATGTCGCTTCAGCGACAAGCCATCGCCGAGCCTCGGCTTAAGCCGAAGGGCTCGTGACTACCGCCCGACCGCCTGCACCACTTTCCGAATCACCCCGCTGTCGGTCACCTCTGTCACGAAATCCGAAGGAAGCACATTTCCTCGAAACGACACCCCACGAGCCCGGAACTTCATTCCACTCGCCCGCCGCACGGTGCCTCGGACGTGCACTTCGCCCACTCCGGTCCGTTTCACCAACTGCGCCACGTTCCGCTCATTGAGCCCGCTTCCGGCCAGGATCCCGATCCGGCCACGGGCGCGTTCCACCATCGCCCTGATGACCGGCGCTCCAGTCACAGCCCTGGCCGCTCCGCCCGAGGTCAGGACCCGGTCTACTCCCGCGTCCACCAGGACCTCCAGCGCTTCCAGCGGGTCGCGGGCCACGTCGATCGCCCGATGAAAGGTGACGTCGAGAGGATAGCTCAGGTTGACCAGTTGAGTGGTGAGCTTGCGGTCCACCTTCCCGGCGCTGGTCAACATCCCGAACACCACGCCATCGGCCCCCAGCTCCCGGGCCAGGGCGATGTCCTGCTTCATGACTGCCAGTTCGACATCGGTATAGAGGAAATCGCCGCCCCGGGGGCGAATCATGACATAGATCGGAATTCGTACCTGGGCCCGGCACTCGGCAATCATCCCGGCGCTTGGCGTGGTGCCGCCTTCCACCAGGTTGTCACACAGCTCCAGCCGGTCCGCCCCGCCCTTCTCGGCCCCGCGCGCCGATTCCACCGAATCCACGCAGGCCTCAACCAGAATCGTTTTTCCCATGGCGCTCTCGTGTTGAAGTAACCCGTATTATGATTCCGGAAACCCGCCGCACCCCGTTACCTGGATCCTTGGAGCAGCGCATGCCCGTATTGGCAATCGGACGGCCTCAGAGCGACGAATACGCCCAGTACTACGCCGGCTACATCAGCCAGGTGCCGGAGGACGACCCGGTGGCCGTCATGGAAGCCCAGGCCGCGGTGACTCGCGCGGCGCTGCGCCAGGTCACCGAGACTGACGCCATGTCCCGCTATGCCCCGGGCAAGTGGAGCATCAAGGAAGTGGTTGGCCATCTGGCGGACACCGAGCGGATCATGGCCTACCGGGCCCTGCGATTTGCCCGCTGCGATGAGAAACCGCTCCAGGGATTCGAGCAGAACGACTACGTCCTCGCCGCCAACTTCGACCGGCTCCCCTTCAGCGAGCTGATGCAGCAGCTGGCGGACCTGCGGCGCTCCACGGTGGCGCTGTTTCGCGGCCTCGACGAAGAGGCGTGGGGGCGGCGCGGGATCGCCAGCGGCAACCCCTTCACGGTGCGGGCACTGGCATTCGTCATCCCCGGTCACGAGCGGCATCACCTCCGGGTGCTGCAGGAGCGGTACGGAGTCAAATAAGAATCCTCAGTCTCCATCAGCCACCTCCGCGCCGGCGCGGCGGAGAAACCTTTCGGCCAGCTGCTCCAGGCGCTCGTTCCTCTCCTTGCGGGCCCGCTCCAGGATCGCCCGGACATGGCCCACCAGGGCCGGCTCCCCAAAACGATAGCCCGTCGCCTCCTCGGCGCTGGCCGAATCCCCTTCGTGGGCGCCCTGGAGAAGCGCACGCGCGGCGGCCGCGTCGTATTCCGGATCATCACGCGGGGGCAGCGGGAAGCGGTGCTTCGGGTCGGGGCCGCCGGAGTCTTCGTTGACGAATGCGCGAGAGATTC
>JBDTTZ010000189.1:0-20955 GCA_040008015.1 Gemmatimonadota bacterium | reverse complement strand
AGTTTGGACGGGTGGCCGAGTGGCTTAAGGCGCACGCCTGGAAAGCGTGTGGGGGTGCAAGCCCCTCGCGGGTTCGAATCCCGCCCTGTCCGTTCAATCCCGCCCCTGTCATGGCTTTTCCCCATTGCGTGGCCAATCACTCTTGAAAATGTCTAAAGTGATTTCTAGATATGCGACATGAACTATATATCCCACAAGCCTTTCCATGGCTGGTGAGTTTTCAACGAACCTAGAATAATTCTCTGACATTCCACTTTGAAACCTCTGCGGTTCCCGCCTCGTTCCATATTACGTATTCCGACCGCGCTCTCCCTTCTCGCGCAAAACTGGTCTCCAGGAGCTGATATGCGGGACACCCTGCGGCAACTTCCCCTCCTGCTCGTGGCGGTCTTCGGTTGCTCCAAAAGCCAGGCAGAATCGGGAGACTCGCGGCCGTACAAGGTGGGGTTGGTGGAGAAGGGTGAGGTCCAGGTCTTCGTGGAGGAGACCGGCGTAGTAGAGCCGGAGCGGCAGATCATCGTGAAGTCCCCGATTTCCGGCGTGGTTCAACGGCTGGCCGTGCGGGAGGGAGACCGGGTGAGCACCGGTACCCTGCTGGCCCGCATCGTTCCCGATATCGCCCAGGCCAACGTCTTTGCCCGGATCCGATCGGAGATCGCCGGGGCCCGCATCGCGCGGGAGAACGCCCGGATCGAGTTCGATCGGGCGACCGCCCTCAAGGCCACCAATGGCATTACCCAGTCCGAAATGGATCAGCGCCGCACGGCGATGGAGCAGGCCGAGAATTCCCTGAATGCCGCGCTCGACCAGCTGCGATTGGTCGAGCTGAGCGGGGTCAACGCGGGCGACACGGCGCAATGGGCCAGCGTCACCGCCCCGACCGGCGGGGTCGTCATCATGCGCGGCGTCGAGCAGGGAGAGACCGTGGTGGGCGGCACCAGCGCCTTTGGCGGCGGCACCGAGCTTTTCACCATCGCGGACCTCTCGGCCCTCCGGGTCAAGGCGGCGATCAACGAGGTGGACATCGGCAAGGTGCACCACGGCGACAGCGTCTCCCTCACCGTCGACGCCTTTCCCGGTGACACCGTCCTCGGCATCGTGCGGCTGGTGCCTCCCGCCGCCCGGCTGCAGGACCGGGTCCGGGTATTCGATGTCGAAATCAGCGTGCGGGGGAATTCCGCGGTGTTGCGCCCCGGCATGACGGCCAACGTGAGGATCGTCGGTCCCAACCGGCATGACGTCACCCGGGTCCCGGTCGAATCGGTCTTCCTCGCCGATGGCAAACCGGTCGTCTACAAGCTGGTCAACGGCGAGCCGGTGAGCACGCCGGTTCAGCTCGGCCTGGGCGACCTCTCCTTCGTCGAAGTGGTGAGCGGTCTGACCGCGGGCGATACCGTCGCCCTGGAAGATCCGGCGCTCGCGAAGGAACGGGCCGGGAAGCCGGGGAACTGAGCATGGCCGGGCTCATCGAGGCCAAGGCCCTCACCAAGACCTACCGGCTGGGGCGGGTGGACGTGGCCGCGCTCCGGGGCGTGGACGTGGAGATTCAGGCCGGCGAGTTTGTCGCGATCATCGGTCCCTCGGGGTCCGGCAAGAGCACGCTGATGCACATCCTCGGTTGCCTCGACACGGCCAGCTCCGGCAGCTATCACCTGGAAGGCGAGGACGTGAGCGGGCTCCGCGGCAAACGGCTGGCCGGGGTGCGCAATCGCAAAGTGGGATTTGTCTTCCAGACCTTCAACCTGATGCCCCGGTTGAGCATCGAGGAGAACGTCGGGCTGCCGCTCAAGTACCGGGGCGGCATCGGTCGCGGCGAGCGCAAGCGCCGGGCGCTGGCCAGGCTCGAGGGACTGGGCCTGGGGCACCGGATCGGGCACCGTCCCGATGAGCTCTCCGGCGGCGAGCGCCAGCGGGTCGCGATCGCCCGGGCCCTGGTCGGGGAACCGGCGATTCTCATGGCCGACGAGCCGACCGGCAACCTCGACTCCCGCTCCGGCGCCGACGTCCTCGAGACCTTCGATGGCCTGCACCGCTCCGGCCACACCATCATCATCGTCACCCACGATCCCAACGTGGCCGCCCGAGCCCAGCGCACCATCAGCATTGCCGACGGGCAGGTCGTGTGAGCCTGTTCGAATCGATTCTTACCGGCCTCGACGAGGCTCGGCGCCACCTGGGGCAGACCGCGCTTGCCCTGCTGGGCATCATCCTGGGGACCGGCAGCATCGTGACCGTGCTGGCGCTGTTCGGCGGCCAGGCGGCGCACACCCAGGATTACCTCAACGAAGTCGGCGGGGTCGGAACCCTGATCGTCTCCAACCGCGACCTCTCGATCCAGCCGTCCGCCCGGGAGCTTCGCTCCGAGCGCCTCACCTACCGCGACGCGATGCTGCTGAAGGCCCGGGCCCGAACGCTCTCCGCCGTCAGTCCGGGCTGGCAGTCGCAGCTGACCTATACCGCGGGAGATACCCACTTCGACGGCGAGGTCATCGGCACGGTTCCCGACTACGCAAGGATCAACACGATCAAGCCGCTGGTGGGCCGCTACCTCACCGAGTATGACGTGAGCCAGGCGGCGCGGGTCATGGTCATGGGCTGGAAGTATGCGGACTCGCTGTTCGGCAACGCCGAAGCCGCGTTGGGGCGGAACGTTCAACTGGGCGGCAAGCAGTTCACCGTGGTCGGCGTGCTGACGCGGGAGGAGTTCTACTTCGCTTCATGGGAAGGGAACGCGCTGGAATACCGGAACGAGCGGGCCTACATCCCGATCAGCACCGCGGTCAACCAGTTCACGGGCACCGACCCGCTCAGTTTTCTCACCTTGAAGGCAGCCGACCTCACCGGCATCCCGGCGGCGCAGGCCGAGGTCCAGCGGCTGCTCTATTACCGGCACGGGGTGGAGGACTTCGACATCCGCCCTTCCGGCGCCGGCGCCGGCGGAGAGTCGGGCCAGTTTCTCCTGCTGTTCAATTTCATCTTTCTCGTGGTGGGCGTGGTCTCGCTCTTCACCGGCGGCATCGTCATCGCCAACATCCTGCTGGCCTCGGTGGTGGAGCGGGTCCGCGAGTTCGGCACCCGGATGGCGCTGGGCGCCACCGCGAGCGGCGTCTTTGCGCACGTGCTGACCGAGGCGCTCCTCGTCACCCTGATCGGCGGCCTGCTTGGCCTCGGGCTCGGCACCGCACTCACCGGGACGGTGGGGCGGATCATGGCGCTCCCCGCCGTGGTCACCCCCACCATCGCGATTCTCTCCATCACCACCTCGGCGGTGGTCGGCATCGTCGCGGGTGTGTACCCGGCCATCCGGGCCTCGCGGCTCTCGCCGGTGGAGGCGCTGCGCTATGGCTAGGATCGGCGCGTGGCTGTCCGAGGCCGGCGAGCTGGTGCTCGACGCTTTGCAGGAAATCCGGGGTCACAAGCTTCGGTCGCTGTTGACGCTATCCGGTATCGTGTTTGGCGCCGCGTCGCTGGTGGCCATGACGTCGCTGGCCCAGGCCATGAAATCCATGGCCTACCGCGACCTGGAATCCATCGGGTTTCCCAACGCCTTTACCCTGCGCGACAACGGACCCCGTTCCGATGCCACCCGCGCGGTGGACCTCCAGCACCCGGGCATCAAGCTGACCGACATCGCCGCCCTGAATGCGCTTCCCGGCGTGGCGTCGGTTCACCCCCGCAACCGGGGGACCGAGTTCATCGTCGCCGGTCCGGCGGACTGGCGGAGGATCTACGTGGAGGGTATCGACGCGAATTATCTCGAGATCCGGAACTACCGCATCGTCCAGGGCCGGAGTTTCCGTCCGCTGGACGTCGCCAACGATTCACGGGTCGCGGTGATCGGCGCGGACGTGGTCCGGGACATCTTCGGCGGAACAACACCCCTCGGCCGGGTGATCACGATTGACGGCGTCAGGTTCACGGTGATCGGCGTCGTCGCGCCGATGCGCTTCGAGATGGCGCCGATCGATTTCAGTTTCGTGGCCCGCCAAATATTCGTCCCCTGGTCCTGGTTCACCCGCTATCACCGGGAACCGGGGCACGTGGACCAGGCCCTGGTCACCGCGGATACCGGGGCAGCGCTGGGCCCGGTGCTCCGGGCCGGCGAACTGCTGATGCGCCAGCGGCACGGCGGGGTGGAAGATTTCGAGATCGACAACGAGGCCGCGGATATCTTGAGCGACCGCGCGATGGCGGACCAGGTGCTGGGCGGGTGGAACGGCGTGATGTACGCCATCGCGGCCGTCACCCTGATCGTGGGCGGCATCGGGCTGTTCAGCGTGCTGCTGATCTCGGTGCGGGAGCGGGTCCGGGAGATCGGGATACGCAAAGCGCTTGGCGCCGACGACGGCGACATTCGCCGGCTGTTCATGGCGGAATCGCTCACTCTGTCCTTCCTGGGAGCGATCATCGGGGTCGGCGCGGGTGCCGGGCTCATCTTCGTCACGGTCATCATTGGGAAGCAGTTCGGCAAGGACTTCCTGATCCCGGTCAACCTCCCGGGTGCCGTAATGGCGATCGGGTTCGCGCTGGTGGTGGGCGTGGTGTTCGGATGGTACCCGGCCCGCCGGGCGGCGCGGCTGGATCCGATCGAGGCGATGGGCGGGGTGTAGCTGCTACTCCGGCGACCATTGGCAGAGCGACGCTTCCGCAATTTCTCGCCAGCCATCGCCCAGCTCCCGCTCGATCCGGTAGCGGCTCGCCAGTGCCGACGCAAGTCGCTCCGGAGGGGCGCTCAAACCGGCTTCCTCATTTCGCATCCATAGTGTGCTTCAATCGTGCGCCTACTCGATCGCCGACCGGTAAGCAGCCGCTTTTGCCGAATCGGCGGCGATTTCGTACATCAACGAGTCGAAGCCTTCCGGGGTAAGGCCGTGCGCCGCCAGCACGGACTCCGCCGCCGCCTGGTTTGCCTTGAGTCCCCGGGCAACTTCGACGGCCTGGTCCACGTCCGCGCCGGCACCGGTCATGACTCCAGCGCGATCCCGGTCGCCTTTCTGGCACGCCACCGCAAGGAGCAGGAGACTCGTCCCGAGGATCGTCCGGCGGCTCATGGTCTCGGCTCCTTCCTGGTGGTGTCCCGCTGGTTCTTTTCCCGGGCTGGGGGAGCCGGATTCTGCTCCCGTCGGCCTCTCTCCTCATTGGGGCGAGCTTCGCCACGATCACGGCCTTGGTCATCTCTGGCTTCGCCATTGCCCCTCCCGTCGGGACGGCCCATCCCTCGGCGGCGGTGCTCCTCATGAATCGCCGCGGCCAGCTCCCGCCCCCGAAGCCCCGCGTCCAGCTTGGCCTGGACGAATGCGCCGAAGTTCTCCCGAGGTCCACCCTCCTTTACCACGCGCACTTCCTCATCCAGCACCCGCCAGGCGTCTTCCGCCGGGAGCCGGCGACCCCGGATCGCTTCGATGAGGCCTCGCACCTGGCCGTCCGGCACACCGGCGTCTCGCGCTTCGGCGGCAACCACCGGAAGCATGAGAGCACTCAGCGCCTTCTCCACCCAATCCTGGGTCATGGGTGTGGAGGAAGGCACCAGCAGGAATCCTATCAGGGGAATGATGTGCATGAGAACCTCGCGACTGGAAGCCGGGCAAATAGTGTTCTCTAATTTACCCGATAGGAGGAGACGGGACGAGGGGGGGTGCTCGATCGGGTAGCGATTGGCCAGGGCGACGGTCAGCCGATCAGGAACAGCTCTCATTTCGAAGTTGCCACCAGCCGCTGAAAACGTGGGTTGCCCCGCAGCGGCTCGAACGTCGGGTCAATCCGAAGCCATCCAGGCGAGAGGGTGTATGGGACCCGGAGCGAGGGCTCAAGCTGGTCCAGCGCTTTCTCCGGCTCGCCCACCTGCAGGTAAATCCGCACCAGCTGGTGCTGGACGTACGGCAGGTACTCGCCACGGTCCGTCATCGGCACCAGCGCCACTCCGCGTTGGCCCTCCCTGATCGCCTCCGTCTTCCGGCCCAGGTAGGCAAGCGCCAGGCCGAGGATGACGTGGCCGAGGGCGTTTTGAGGAGCACCCCGCAGCTGCTGCTCAAAGGCGATCCGGCTCGAGTCGGCGTAGACCTGCGCATTGGCCTGATCCCCGCGGAGCCAGTAGGTCTGAGCTCGCACGATCGCCCAAGTGGCCCGGTCGTTGTCGAAGGCACTCGGGGGCAGTCGGAGCAGCAGTTGCTGCTGAGTGTCGTCCAATACCCAGTAGAGGTCCCCATACGTCGCGACGGACGCCACCAGCTCAGCCGGATCCACCGTCTTCGGTACCGCCGCCAAAGCTGCCCGCGCCCCGGCCAGATTTCCCTGCCCCAGCGAGACCATAATTCTGCACCTGGTCGGGCCGAAACTAGCCGGGGTCAGCGTCTCGATCCGATCGCAGACCTCCAGGGCCTCAGGATAGCGTCGCAAGTTGATGAGAGTAGTGGAGAGCGATCCAACCGTCGGGAGCGATCGGGGGTCGAGCGTCTGGGCCTGACGTAAGTGCCCCAGCGCATCCTCCCAGCGGCTGAGGCGCCGCTCGACCCTGGCCATTTCGGTCAGCGCGTCGGCGTTGTTCGGGGCGAGGCGCTGCGCCTGGCGCAACTCTTCCAGTGCCCGGACCAAGTCGAGGGTGACGTTGGCGAGGTAGCCGCCCATTGCGAGGTGACCCTCGGCGCGGTCCGGGGCCAGCGCCAGCGCGCGTTCGGCGGCCCGTCGGACCGCCTCCTCCTCGGCGATCGCGGGCACGCCGGTTCGAATTCGGATCCGGGCAAGTACCCTGGTGAGCTGAGCCCAGGCCAGGCCAAATGTCGAATCGAGCGCGGTAGCCTGTTCGTAGTACGTCACGGCCCGGCGTAGAGGGGAAAGGCTGATGATGGGCGCCTGCGAGAGTTCCTCCCCTTTGAGGTAGGCATCATAGGCCGCGAGGTTCTGGGTGGGCCTTTCGGTGAGCTGTTGCTGCGCGCTGTCGCCCAGAGCCACGCCGAGCGCCTGCGCGACGCGACCCGCAATGTCGGCCTGCACCTGGAAGACGTCGGAGAGAACCGCGTCAAAGGGCTCTTGCCACCGAGCGGTGGCGGTGGACACCTGGATCAGCTCCGGGTTGACCTGCACCCGGCTGGTGTCGCCCGTCCCTCTCTCCCAGCGGACCGTCCCGGTAAGCAGGAACTGCACTCCCAATTCCTGACCGATCTGCTGCGGCGTCTTGGTCGTGTTCTTGTACTGACTCGAGCTGCCCCGGGCGATGATCTGAAATCCGGGGAGTGCCGTGAGCTTGCCCCGGACCGCGTCAGTCACGCCGTCGGCAAAGTAGGCATCGGCAGTGTCACCCAGGTTTTCGAACGGGAGGACCGCGAGGCGCCTGACTTCGGTCGTATCCTCGCCGTCCAGGCTGAATCGCCAGGCGAAGAGCACGCCGAGGCCGAGCATGAAGCCGAGGCCCAGCACCAGGGCGGTCCGGCGGTAGAGCGGTTTGGAGGCCGGCCGTGCCCGCGCCGGCGGAGTCGCTGTCGTCCCTCCGCCTACCAGCGCGCGGGTGAACGCGGTCATCGTGGAATACCGGTCCGCCGGGGTCACGGCCATCGCTCTGGCGATCACCTCATCCAGCCCCTCGCTTACCGCGCTTCGCATCGGGTGGATCGGCCGTGGTGTTTCGGTCAGCGCGCGCGCCATAACCGCCTGCGCGGTGGGCCCAGTGTACGGAGGTTCCCCAGCGAGCATCTCATACAGCACACAGCCCAGGGCGTAGACATCGGTTCGTGCGTCCAGTTCGCGCGACCCGCTCGCCTGCTCCGGACTCATGTACGCCGGGGTGCCGATCGCCATGCCGGTCCCGGTGAGCTTCCCGCCCCCTCCTCCCAGCGCCAACGCAATCCCGAAGTCGGCGACTATCGCCTCGCCGCCGGTCAAGAGAATGTTCTCGGGCTTGATATCGCGGTGGATCACGCCGTGACTGTGGGCATAGGAGAGCGCCGACGCGACGTTGCGAGCGATGTGGAGCGCGTCCTCGAGCGGGAGCTGTTTCTCGCGATTCAACCGGTCGCGCAGCGATTCGCCTTCGACAAACGGCATCACATAGTACGCGGTAACTGCAGATCCCTCGCTCCGCTCGGGATGCGCTGCGGGCACTTCGCCGCTGTCTATCAAGCCGAGAATATTGGGGTGCTGGAGCGTGGCGATGGTCTTGATCTCGCGGAGGAAGCGCTCGGCGCCGATCATCGCCGCGAGTTCGGGCTTCAGGACCTTGATGGCGACCAGGCGCTCGTGCTTGAGATCCCGGGCCAGGTAGACAGTCGCCATCCCGCCCGAACCGAGCTCGCGCTCGATGGCGTAGCGGCCAGCCAGGGCAGCCGTCAGGCGCTCAATGGTCATTGTTCTCGGTCAATCTCCCGGATGGTACTCCCGCTCGGTATGCCCCACCAGCTGCGACCGGTAGAAATAGACATCCCGCAGGTCCCCGGTAGCATAGCGCTGCGCCTGGTCATTGAAATGGGGTGACCGGGTGTTGCCGCTTTCGCCACCGGCGGTCACCGCCCTGGCCCGCACGCTGTCGCCAAACTCAACGACCGCCACGAAGCTGTTCCCGCTGGTCCCGTACCACTTCTTCGTATTGCGATAGGGCCGAGCACCGAAGGAGGCAAGGGAGCCCCAGCGGGCGGAGGTGAACCCGACCGGGTGACTGGGGGCGGCATCGTTGAACGGATGCACGATGTCGTCGGTCAGCCGCTGAAAGCGATTGATATTCCCCCACGGCGTTCTCCAGGTTCCGAAATCCGCCGTCAACCGGGCGGTCGCCTTCTCCAAGGCCTGCAGCCGCTCGGCCGCCGGAGACCGAATCGCGGTATAGTCCTCCAGTGACATGCCCTCCCGGGGATCCTCAGGAATCTCTTTACCCATCTCCTCACCCCAGAACACCGCCAGCGACGTGGGGATCGATTCCACCGACCAGCGGAGATCCCAGCTCCGGAGCAGCGCGATCGGCTCGGCCAGCTTGCGCTTGAGCGGATCTCCCGCGGGAGCGCTGTCCCACGCCCGGATGAGAGAGGGGAGCATCCGCTCGAAGGCGGGGAGGTAGCTATCATACGCGGCCGCGATGAGAGAGGCGGGAGTAAAGTCTTTCCTGTTCTCCAGCACCCGGATGGCATGCAGGCCGCGCGACGACTCGCCGCCGTTGTCCACGTACCGGGCAAACTCGACCTTCCGACGGCTGGAGGGACCCGCCGCCGACCACGGCGAGTTGTTGGAGTTATAGAGCCATCCGCTTGACGGGTTGAGCAGGTTCGGGCTCTCCGCTACGTCCAGCAGGGCATGCCAGTCGGTTCTCGGGTCGCTGCCGTCCACCGGCTTGGTCCAGTCGAAGCTGGCGTCGCGCCGAGGGATGAAGTTGGCATGGAAGTATGCGATGTTGCCATCGGCATCGGCGAAGATCGTGTTGTTCGACGAGTTGGTATGCAACTCCATGGTCTTACGGAACTCGCGGTAGTTCCTCGCCTTGATTCTACCATAGGATTGGGTCAGGGCATCGAGGGGGTTCTGCATCATGCGGACGCTCACCCACTTGCCATCTACCGCCCGAACGATCGGCCCGTGCTGGCTGTAGTACACCGTGAACTTCTTCTCGGCCATCCCCCGGGGAGTCTTGTAGGGGACAGTTATAGGCACCACCCGCAGCGGAAGCTGGTCGCGGCCGTACTTGTAGACGTAGCCGTCGCCCCTTTTTTCCACCGTCTCCAGGTATTCGTCAATGGCGTCCACCCCGCTGGAGGTGTGCATCCATCCCGCGCGCTCGTTAAATCCCTGGTAGATGAAGAACTGGCCCCAGGTGACGGCACCGTAGACATTCAGCCCGTGCTTGCTCGTCATCTGCAGCTCAGACCGAAAGAAGAACGAGGTGTGCGGATTGATCAGCAGAAGGGCGCGGTGATTCAGCGTGTTCGACCGGGCGATGGCGATCCCGTTGGATCCCGAAGGTTCCGGGGCTGGCCCGTCCCCGCCGCCCGGAGCCGGGGCGGTCGGCTCGGGCCCCTGGCCGTAGAAGGCCTGGAGCTGGCGGAGGTTGATGCTTTCGATATCGCCGCCGATGCTCCCCTCGCTGAAGCTGAGCGCCATCCAGGGCTCGAAATGGGTGATGACCCGCGGCTTCACGTCGGGATGCTTGTACAGGTAGAAATTGAGACCATCGGCCCACGCGTCCATCAGCTCCCGGAGCCAGTGATGGCTCCTCCCGTACATCGCCTTCATGGAATCGGGGTTGATGAAGAGCTTCATCCGGAGGTCCTGGTAGATCGCCGATTCGCCTTCGGCCTCCGCCAGGCGGCCCATCGAGTTCAGGTAGTTGGTCTCGATTCGATTGAAGTCGTCCTCGGCCTGGGCGTAAATCATTCCGAACACCGCATCCACATCGGTCTCGCCGTAGACGTGGGCGATACCCCAATCGTCGCGGATGATGGTGACCTCGTGGGCCTCGGCTTCCCAGCGGGCAACGTCCTGGGCCGACACGACCCTGGAAGCGAGCAACATGCCAATAGTCATAAGTGCGCACCCGAACGGCTTCATGGCTTCGCCTCTCCGATAAACGCTACCGCTTTAACGCGGATCAACGCCGAAAACGCACCGATCGACTCAGTTGCGATTTCAGCACCAAAACAATCACAACAAGAACACAAGAACGAACGACCAATAAAGCGAATCGAATTGATTCTGCTGGGACGCCGAAGCGGCTCGGAACCAATCGGCGCGTTTCAGCGCTCATCCGCGTTGAAGCGGTAGCGCCTTAGTACCGCCAACTGGTCGTATCGGCGCCAACGGGCGCGTTCTTCCGAATCTGGTCCATGATGCGCGGGATGAACATCTGGGCGTAGCGGAGCCGGGAATACGCGTTCGCCCTGGTGTGGTCCCCGTTCCAGCAATGCTCCGCCCGCGACTCGTAATCCACCTCAGCATCGGCCGGCGGATTGGTTCTGGCCTTGAGCACCTGCTCGACCAGGTAAACCGCGTCGTTCAGGTAGTAGTTGTCGGATTCGCCGACGTAGATGTGAAGCTTGCCCCGGACTTTCGGTCCCAGGGTGGGCCAGTCCCGCTCCAGGATATGGCTCAGGTCGAAGTGTTCGCGCCAGTACTGGGCGACCGCGTGGTCGATCTCACCGGTCGCCTTGTCCCAGATCGGCTGGGGATAACCGTCGGTCCCCACCGGCGAGAAGACCGCCTGCCAGATGTCCCATTGGCCGCCGGAGCGTCCCCGGGTACCCAGCACCAGCTCGAGGCGGTTCTCGCCTTCGACGGTCCAGCTGATTTGACCCAGGAAGTCCCGGTGGGCCGGCCGAGCCAGCCGGACCCAGGGCGCGTCCGGGAAGTAGGCGTTCTTGTCCTGGTAGAGATTCACCAGCTCGTAGGCCCGGAAGTCCATCGGGTCGGGACAGGCGACCCAGGCGCCATTGAAGTCATCGGGATAGAACATCTGCACCGCCATCGCCTCCCAGCCACCGGTGGACCCGCCATAGGTGAAGCGGGCATACCCCTGCCCTATCCCGCGGTACTTCTTCTCGAGATATGGAATCAGCTCCTGCATGATCGCGTCGCCGTAGGGGCCGTTATTCGCGGAGTTCACTGCGTAGGAGTCGTCGTAATATGGCGTTGGGTGCTGAATCTGGATCAGCAGGACCCGGGGGAAGCCCGGCCCGGTCCAGTCCTTGAAGAACTGGTAGGCGTATTCCTGCTGGATCCGGTTGTACCCCGCCAGGTGGAACCGGGTGCTGTAGTCCGGCTGGATGGTGGTATCGGGCGGCGTCTCGCGCCAGGGTGAAAAATCGCCCGGGAAGTGCCCGTGATCGATCACCAGCGGATAGTGGGCATTGGGATGAGTGTCGAACCCCTCTGGGAGGATGATGTGGGCGCCGAGGAACACCGGCCGGCCCCAGAAACGGGTGAGCAGCTGGCTCTGGATCCGCTCGTGACGGACATAGCGGGTGTCTTTGGGCGGCGAGATCGGCGGGATCACCGAATCGAGCAAAATCCGGATGAGCTGCGGATCGTCTTGTCTCAGGGTGACCCACTGGGGCGCGCTGTACAGGTTGCCCGGCTTGGTGTTCCACTGCTGCCCCTCGCCCATGTCGGGGGGCAGCTTGAGGGTGTGTCCATCGGCCCGGTGGAAGGTTTCGTAGCGATTGAGTAGCGCCTGCACCCGGTATCGCCCGGCGGGAATGTCGGTGACATGGTCCCGGGGATAGCCGAACGCGCGTTTGTCTACGATAGCGACGGCGCCGGGAGCCAGCCCGTCCACATCGATCGCGAAGGCCAGCTGGGTCTCCAGCCCGCTGCTGATCTGGTTCCTGGGCTCGTCGCTGGAATCCCGGGAGATCATCACCAGCAGGCGGCCGTCGAGCGGCGTGGCACTCCGGCCCCGAGGGAAGCTGACTTCGAAACGGGGTCCGGGAACGTTGCCCGGCGTCTGTTGCGCCAGCACTATCGAGGGCAGGAGCAGCAACGCGATACCGCATGGGCTTCTCATTCCACCACCTCCGGCGAACGGTCGAATTCGAGCACCAGCACCGAACAGATCGGGTCGGGTCGCATCGGGGGGAGACTGATGATCGGGTCGGGCCCGTCGGAGCCGATGTGAAGCGGCGTCCGGTCCCGGTCGGCCAGGAGGTATGCTCTCTTCACCGGTGTCCGAAGCCTGGGAACCGCGAGGCCTGCGGCGGGCCAGTCGGTGAGGAATAGATGGAGTCGATTCGGCTTCGAAGTCGCTCGAAAGCTGGAATGGGTAAAGGGCGATGCGGTGGTTCCGTGAATGGCCGATCCGTTGACCGCCATCCAGCGTCCCAGGGCGTGCAGCCGCTCGACGCTCTCATCCGGGAAAGTGCCGTCGGCCCGAGGCCCGACATTCAGCAACAGGTTGCCGCCTTTCGAGGCCGTCTCGACCAGGAGACCGATCAGCTGGGCCACCGACTTAAAGTCGTGGTCATGGCTGTTGTACCCCCAGTTGCGGTTCATGGTGATGCAGGATTCCCAGTCCACTCCGGGCCAGCCGGTCGCCGGGATCTCCTGTTCGGGAGTGCGGAAGTCTCCCAGTGGATCGGCAATGGGGACCGGGGACCAGCCCTCCACCCGGTTGTTTACGATCACCCCGGGTTGCAGCGCCTTGCACTTCTGGTAGAGCACCCGTCCCATTTCATGAGTCCAGGTCCCCTCCCATTGTCCATCGAACCACATCACACCGGTGTCGCCGTAGTTGGTGAGCAGCTCCGTCACCTGGCCGTGGAGGTACTCCAGGAACCGGGTATAGTGAG
Source organism: Gemmatimonadota bacterium (assembly GCA_040008015.1). Classification (GTDB taxonomy): domain Bacteria; phylum Gemmatimonadota; class Gemmatimonadetes; order Gemmatimonadales; family GWC2-71-9; genus DASYPP01. The sequence goes on along the minus strand of JBDTTZ010000189.1, from coordinate 7,702 downwards.
CGCCGTCGGCCGACCGGGACTCGGCCTCCCAGTCGCGCCGGGGGAGGTAGTCGGGATGATGCCAGTCCATGATCGAGTGGTACCAGCAGGGCCGGATGTCGTGGCGGCGGCAGGCGTCCGAGATCTCCCGCATGATGTCCCGCTTGAACGGCGTGGAGCGGATACAGAAGTCGGTCAGCCTGGAATCGAACAGGCAGAACCCATCGTGGTGTTTGCTGGTGATGGTGAGGTAGCCCATCCCGGCTTCCTTGGCGAGAGATACCCAGCGGTCCGCATCGAACAGCGTGGGGTTGAACCGGGCGACCAGCTTCTCGTACTCGCCGATGGGGATGTGGGCGTTGTTGCGGATCCATTCGGCGTAGTCGGTGCGACCGCCCCATTCGCCGGCCAGAATCGAATAGAGTCCCCAGTGGATGAACATCCCGAAGCGGGCTTCGCGCCACCAGGAAATGTCAGGCGGTTGGGACGCAGGCAGGTCCCTCTGGGGAATGAGCGTCGTCAGCCATTCCGATCTGCTCCGGAGCGACAAGGCGCCCAAAGCACCAGCACCCGTTTCCAGGAAAGCACGGCGGGCAAGCCTGGGGCTCAAGTGCCGAACCGCTTTGCCGACCGCTCCCGCTTCTTTGCCGCCTCGACCTCGCGATTCTTGGGCGGCACGTTGGTGACCAGGGACGACAGCAGCACGCGCACCGACTCCGTCACGTGCTCGACCGCATGATCGAAGGCCGCCTGGTTGGCGGCAGACGGCTTGGTGAAACCGCTCACTTTGCGCACGAACTGAAGTGACGCCGCCTTCATCTCGTCGTCGGTGACGGGCGGGTCAAAGTGGTAGAGGGTCCTGATATTGCGACACATGGCTCGATTCTCCTCGAGTCGGTTAGTTGGCGAGTAACTCGAAGATGGGGCCGTTCGGAATCAATGGCTAGTCGGGCCCCCGGGCCGGCTTCGCAACCGGCAACCGCATGCCAGGCCCGGACCCACCTTGCCCCCCGCTCCCCCATCTCGCACCTTACCCCTGCACTGTCCCATCAGGCAGCCGAGAAACAACCAGGGAGAACCCGATGGCCACCGGAATGCTGACGCTCGAAGCCCTGAAACGGGAGATCGCCGCGGGCACGATCGATACCGTGGTCGCCGCCATGGTAGACCTTCAGGGCCGACTCATCGGCAAGCGCTTTCATGCCCAGTTCTTCGCCGAAGGCGGTCATGAGGAGACTCACGGCTGCAACTACCTCCTCGGCGTTGATATCGAGATGGAGCCGGTGCCCGGGTACAAGGCGACCAGTTGGGAGAAGGGCTACGGCGACTTCGTGCTCAAGCCCGACCTGGCTACGCTCCGCCGCGTTCCCTGGCTTCCCGCCACGGCGCTGGTCATCTGCGACGTGCTGGATCATCACACCCATGAGCCGGTGCCCCATTCACCCCGCGCCATTCTGAAGCAGCAGATCAAGCGTCTCGAAGCCATGAAGCTCAAGGCGTTCATGGCCTCGGAGCTCGAGTTCTTCCTGTTTGACGACAGTTACGAGCTGGCCCAACGGAAGGGGTATCGTCACCTCAAGAGCAGCGGCTACTACATCCAGGACTACCACATCCTGCAGACCACCAAGGAAGAAGTCGTGATGCGGGCCATCCGGAACGGCCTGCACAACGCCGGCATCCCGGTCGAGAACTCCAAAGGCGAATGGGGCCCGGGCCAGGAAGAGATCAACGTCCGGTATTCCGATGCCCTGGAGATGGCCGACCGGCACGCCATCATCAAGAACGGGTGCAAGGAAATCGCCTACGGACTGGGGAAGGCCATCACGTTCATGGCCAAGTGGGATTACGGGATGGCGGGAAGCTCGTCACACATCCACCAGTCGCTGTGGTCGGCGGACGGCAAGGTGCCGCTGTTCTTCGATCAGGCCGGCGACCACGGGATGGCCACGACCATGAAGCACTTCCTGGCCGGACAGTTGGACCGCGCCCGGGAAATCACCTATTTCCTGGCGCCCTACATCAATTCATACAAGCGCTTTATGGCCGGCACCTTCGCACCGACGCGGGCGATCTGGAGCTTCGACAACCGTACGGCCGGATTTCGGATCTGTGGAGCGGGCAGCAAGGGCATCCGGGTCGAGTGCCGGATCGGCGGGGCCGATCTCAATCCCTACCTCGCCTTCGCGGCACTGCTCGCCGCGGGGCTCGACGGGATCGAACGGAAGCTCGAGCTCGAGCCGGCCTTTTTGGGCGACGCCTACGACCTCACGAAGCAGCTTCGCGAAATCCCCAAGACCCTGCGGGACGCCACCGCCCTGCTCGACGGCTCGACGTTCCTGCGGGCCGCCTTCGGTGACGAGGTGATCGACCACTACGTGCATACAGCCGAGTGGGAGCAGTTCGAGTTCGACCGGCGAGTCACCGATCTGGAACTGAAGCGCGGCTTCGAGCGCTATTAAGGGCCAACATGGCGGAATCGATCAAGTGTATCTCCCCGGTGGACGGCCGGGTCTATGCCAGCCGGCCGGTCGCCACCAGGAAGCAGATTGCGGCCGTGTTCGCGGCGGCCCATGCGGCCCAGGCCCGGTGGCAGCGGCTGCCGCTGGCCGAGCGGGCCGCCTATTGCTCAGCGGCCGTCGACGCGATGCTGGCGATGACCGACCAGATCGTACCGGAGCTCGCCTGGCAGATGGGCCGGCCGGTGCGGTATGGCGCCGGCGAGTTGCGCGGTTTCGAGGAACGCGCCCGCTACATGATCGGCATCGCCGAGGCGGCGCTGGCGAATCTCGATCCCGGTCCGAAAGAAGGCTTCCTTCGCTACGTCAAGCGCGAACCGCTGGGCGTGGTCTTCACCATTGCCCCGTGGAACTACCCCTATCTGACCGCGGTGAACTCCATTGTCCCCGCCCTGATGGCGGGCAACACAGTGGTTCTCAAGCATGCGGCCGCCACCCTGCTGGTGGCCGAGCGTTTCCAGCAGGCTTTTGACCGGGCCCGGCTGCCGCACGGCGTCTTCCAGCACCTCGTGATCAATCATCAGCAGACCGCGGACATCATCGCCGGCCGTCATGCCAGCATGGTGTGCTTTACCGGGTCGGTGCCGGGCGGCAGGGCCATGGAGCAGGCGTCCGCCGGCCGCTTTATCAATGTCGGGCTCGAACTGGGCGGCAAAGACCCTGCCTACGTGCGCCCCGACGCCAATCTGGCGCACGCCATCGAAAACCTGGTTGACGGCGCCTTCTTCAATTCCGGGCAGAGTTGCTGCGGCATCGAGCGCATCTATGTGCATAGACAGGTGTGGAGCGACTTCGTGGCCGGCGCCGTCGACCTCACCCGGCAATACCTGCTGGGCTCACCGCTCGACCCGGCGACGACCCTCGGACCCATGGTGAAGCCCGAGGCGGCGGCCTTCGTCCGCCGGCAGGTCAAGGCCGCAGTGCGGGCCGGCGCCAGGGCCCACATCGATGCCGCGGCGTTTCCCAGGGACAAGGTGGGGACCCCTTATCTGGCGCCGCAGGTGCTCACCCGGGTTCATCACCGGATGAGCGTCATGATGGAGGAGAGTTTCGGTCCGGTGGTTGGCATCATGAAGGTGTCCGACGACAATGAAGCGATCCGGCTGATGAACGACTCGCCCTACGGACTGACGGCGGCCATCTGGACCGAGGATGTCGACGCGGCCCAGCAGATCGGCGACCAGATCGCCACCGGCACCGTGTTCATGAACCGCTGCGACTATCTCGATCCGGCGCTCACCTGGACCGGTGTCAAGGAAAGCGGCCGGGGCGCCACCCTGTCGCGGGTCGGATACGAGACCCTGACCAGGCCCAAGAGCTACCACCTGAGAACGAAGACATGACCATTCCCGACCGCAACTTCAATTACCCGACCGCCATCAAGTTCGGCGCCGGCCGCATCCGGGAGCTCGCCGATCACTGTAAGGCACACGGCATCACCCGGCCGCTCGTGGTCACCGATCCGGGCCTGGCGGTGATGCCGATGGTCAAGGACAGCGTCGCGGACCTGAAGCGGGCCGGTCTCGGCGCCCTGGTCTTCTCCGAGGTGCGGCCCAATCCTGTCGAGGGCAATATCCTCGCCGGAGTGGCGGCCTACCAGGCCGGCCAGCATGACGGCGTGGTAGCCTTCGGTGGCGGCTCCGGGCTCGACGTCGGCAAGCTCATCGCGCTGATGCAGGGCCAGAAGATCCCGCTTTTTGACTTGGAGGACGTGGACGACTGGTGGACGCGGGCGGATGCCGCCAGCATCGCGCCGATCATCGCCGTGCCCACCACCGCGGGCACCGGGTCGGAGGTGGGGCGGGCCGGTGTCGTCACCCACCCGGTGACCCACGAGAAGAAGATCATCTTCCATCCGGCCATCATGCCGAAGGTGGCGATCCTCGACCCCGAGCTGACCATCGGCTTGCCGCCGAACCTGACGGCAGCCACCGGCATGGATGCGCTGGCCCACAATCTCGAAGCCTTTTGCACGCCGGCCTATCACCCGCTGGCAGCCGGGGTGGCGCTCGAAGGCATGCGATTGATCAAGGACAATCTTGCCCGGGCGATGGAACAGGGCACCGACATCGATGCCCGCGGCAACATGCAGGTGGCCTCCGCCATGGGCGCCACCGCCTTTCAGCGCGGGCTGGGAGCCATCCACGCGCTGTCGCATCCCTTCGGCGGCTTGTACGACGCCCATCATGGCCTGCTCAACGGTATCATCATGCCCTACGTGCTGAAGGCCAACCGGCGCAGGATCAAGGACGACATCCAGCGTGCCGCCGCCTACCTCGGTATCAAAGGTGGCTTCAACGGCTTCCTCAAATGGATTCTGGCCTTGCGCCAGCAGATCGGCATCCCCCACACTCTGGCGGAAATCGGAATCGATACCGGGCGGCTCGATGCGGTGGCGGCCATGGCGACTAAGGACCCGACGGCGGGCAGCAACCCCATCGCCTTCACCAGGAGGCAATACAAGTCGCTGGCCGGCAAATGCGTCGCCGGCGATCTCTAGCAGGCTGCGGAGAAGGTTCCCGCATGTGTCATCCCGAGCGAAGCGAGGGATCTCACGGCCAGCTTTGGCGAGATCTCACGGTCTTTGAGCTTGAGATTCCTCGGTCGCCACGATCGCCAAGTTCGAGTCCCGTTTCGACAGGAGTTCCACGGAGTAGGGCTCGATGCTCCTCGAGACAGGTTAAGGTTGAGACGTCGGTAGCCCTATCCGCTTGACCAACGCCGCGAAACGCGGGTCGGAGCGGAGTGGATCGAGCTCGGGCCACCGATTGAGCCCCAGTACCCACACGGTCCGGTCTTCGGCCGCGCGGTCCAGCCACTTGAAGGCGAGGTCCTTGTCGCCCAGGCTGGCATGGATCTCGGCGAAGAACATGGGATTGACGTAATGCTCGCGGGCGTAGGCCTCCAGTCTTGCAAGCATTGCCCGAGCCTCGCTGAGCTTTCCCATCCGGACATAGGTGATAATGTAGCCATGGAGCGGCAGGTCGCCGACCAATCCCTGGGCCTCGGCATACTCCGCCACGGCCTTGTCGTATTGACCCTTTTCGCGGTACGCCGCGCCCGCGAACGCGTCGAGATAGAAGAAGGTCGGGTCCAGGGCAGAAGTCCTGGCATGCTGGGCGATCACCTCGTCGTACCGGTGGTCGAGGTAAAGGCACCACTCGCGTACGAAGCTGCCCAGAGCGTTCAACTGATCCAGGTCCATCGCTCGGTCGGCCTGGCCGAGTCCCGCAGTGACATGCCCCGTAAAGCACAACCAGTTGGCATAAAGGGCGCGTACGTCGCCCGAGTTGGGGCTCAGCTCCAGCCCGCGCCTGAATTCAGGGTCAGCATTGGCGAAGTCCCGGTCGGCGGCGAATAGCGCATACCCGATCGCGATATGGGCTTCCCCCAACATGCTGTCACGATCCAGCGCCCGGCGCGCCGCGACCTTGGAGGAGTCATAAGCGACCGATGCCAGCTCATAGGCGTCGGCCAGGAAGGCATAGGCCCAGGCCACTCCCAGGTGAGCCTGCGCGTAGCCGGGGTCCTTGGCCAGCGCCGCGCGGTAGTAGACCAGCGCCCGCCGAAGGGCCGGCTCGGTGCTCCGGTGAAGGAGGGCCTGGCCCTGCAGGTAGAGGTCGTGGGCCTCGGGGTCATTGGTCCGCCCGGCGCGCGCCGCGGCCAGATCCGCGCCGCCCAGCGTGAGCGCCAGCTGACTCACGATCGCCCGGGTGATGGAGTCCTGCATCGCGAAGACATCCTTCACGGCCTCGTCGTAGCTGTCGGACCAGAGCTCCACCCGCTGCCTGGCGTCGGTGAGCTGGACGCTCACCTTGACCCGATCGCCGACCCGCCGGACGGACCCCTGGAGCACGACGCCGACATTGAGCTTCTCGCCCACCTCGCGCACATCCAGGTCCCGACGTCCCTTGAAGGTGTAGGACGACGTTCGTGCCGCGACCCGAAGTCCCGGCACCTTGCCCAGGGCGTTGGTCAGCTCCTCGGCGATGCCGTCGGCAAAGTACTCCTGGGTTGAATCGCCACCGATATTCACCAGCGGGAGGACCGCGATGGACTTGGCCGTCTCTGCGGCCGGTGCGCTCGCCGGGCCTCGTTTGTTGATGACCACCCAGCCCACGATCGCGACGAGGGCAAAACCGGCGACGCCCGCGGGAATCAGCCAGCCCCGTTTGCCGCCAGCCGGGCTCGCCACCAGTGCCTGCGCAAAGGCGCCGCAACTGGGGTAGCGGTCGGCCCGGGGCTTGGAGAGCGCGCGCTGGACGGCGAGGTCCATCGCCGCGGGCACTCCGGGGCGGGTCGCTCGGAGGCTCCGCGCCTTCTCCGTCATCAACCGCGCGATGATGATCTGGGCCGTGGGACCAGTATGGGGCGGCTCGCCGGAGAGCATCTCGTAGGTGACCGCCGCGAGGGCGTACTGGTCGGATCGCGCGTCAATCTCCCGCTCACCGGCCGCCTGCTCCGGGCTCATGTAGTGCGGGGTACCGAGCGAGAGTCCGGTCTCGGTCACCCGGGAACCGCCAGCATGCGCCACGGCGAGGGCGATGCCAAAATCGGCGATCACCGGCTGACCCGACTGAAGCAGGATGTTCTCCGGCTTGAGATCCCGATGAATGACGCTACGGGCGTGGGCGTAGTCCAGGGCGCCGGCCAACAGCCCCACGATTCGGGCTGTTTCCTCAACCGGGAGTTGGCCTTCCCGTTCAAGGCGCGAACGCAACGTTTCCCCTTCCACGTAGGGCATGATGTAGTACAGGAAGCTCTCGGCCTGCCCCGAATCAAACAGCGGCAGCAGGTTGGGATGCTGGAGATTCGCCGTGACCTTGATCTCGGCCAGGAACCGCTCGGCGCCGAGCACCGCGGCCAGCTCCGGCTTGAGGACTTTGACCGCGACCTTGCGGTCGTGCTTGAGATCCTGCGCGAGGTAGACGGTGGCCATGCCGCCCTGCCCCAGCTCCCGCTCGATGCGGTAGCGGTCGGCCAGGGCTTCAGCCAGGGCGGTGGGGATCAGCGACATGGTCCTCCCTTACTGTTGTCATTGCACGCAAACTTCTCGGAATGGATGATACCAATGCTTTCCTACGGCCGCGGATGTTCGCCCACCAGGCGACCGAGCTCCGCGCGCACCTGATCGACTTCCGGCTTCACTTCCGGTTCGGGATTGGGCCGCAGGGCGAGGTAGTGCTGGTACGCACGAATGGCGCCGG
>JBDTTZ010000188.1:0-4934 GCA_040008015.1 Gemmatimonadota bacterium | reverse complement strand
CCGGCGCCCGGGGCGGTACCGGGGCCAGCACCATCATCTTCGACCGGGGACGGAATGCGGCCTGCCTGAGCACCGGGCGCTGCGCGGATAGCGCACTCACGTCGTTGTCCAACGCGCTCACCTCGGCGGGATACACGGTCCAGCGCCGGGACACCCTGGTGCCGTTCCGGAACATCCCCGCGGCGGTCAAGACCATCGTGGTATGGAATCCCAGCGTGTATCTGAGCGATAAGGAGATGAACGAGCTGAAGCGTTTTGCGCGCGGTGGCGGCCGGCTGGTGCTGATTGCCGACGACACCACGAGCCTGGGTGGCAGTCTCAACAGCACGCTCAACGTGGTCAGCGATTTCGGGTACCGCCTCGGCACCTACCAGTCGCCGAACTACACCGATGTTGCCTGTGGAGCGCCGGCGACTCTCAGCGGCCCGGACATCCGGAGCCACCAGATCACCAACACGGTGGCTTCGGTGCTGATCTCCTGCGCGTCGGAGCTGTTCACCGGCTCCAATTCGTACACCTTGCTGGTCACCGGACAGCAGATCGTCGCCGCGGTTTCCAAGATCGATCTCACACCCCAATCGAATTACGGAGACTGACCCGCAGTAACGGTGGGAGCACTGTTGTGGCGGCGCTCCCACAGGGTTTTCTTCCCTCGGCCTTGCCCTTGAGGCCGGTCCGCCCGCACATTGCCGGGGTTCTCACACCAGGCCTTTTATGAACCCCGGTTTTCTGCCCGACTCCAAGGGTCGGCGCCTGCGACGGTTGGCGGCGATGGGCGCTCTCGCGCTGTCCGCCGTTCTCCTGACCCGATGCAACTCCGATGGAACCGGAGAGTCCGGGAGCCCCATGCTTCTGAACCTCTCACTGCGTCCGGTCCTTCCACCTGACTACAGCTTCTTCGCCAGCAACCTCACGATCGCCCGGATCCGGCTTACCCTGATCCGGCCCCCAGCGGACACGGTAGCCGTCGTCACCCAGGCGCTCTCGCCGGATTCTTCGGCTGTGAAGTTCGTCATCACCGCGGCGCTTCGGGCCAGCTCGGAGTCCCTCCTGGCGGTGGTGGACTATCAGACCAGCCAGGGCGTGACCCTGTTCAGCGGACAGGTCGATATCGTCGCGACCACGGGAACGCCCAGCTCATCCACCCCCTCGGTCCCGCTCACCTACAGCGGGCCCGGGCTTAACATCGCGTCGATTTCGATTGCTCCACTTAATGACACGCTGAACGCCGGCGACTCGACCCTCTACCAGATCGCCGCGATAGACTCGAGCCAGCAACCCGTTACCAGCTTCTATGTATCCTGGTCAACGACGGACACCAGGGTGCCCATCAATGCCGTCGGGCTGGTGCGGGCTCCCAACATCACCAAGAACATCACGATCACCGCTCTCACCCCGAATGGAACCTTTGCCCAGACCAATCTCACCATTCTGGGCAGCGGGCTCGGCATCCTTCCGGATTCGGTCGAGATGCTTCCGGGAGGGCGACAAGCATTTTCGGTGGATATCGGTCCGGGCGGACCCTATACCTGGTCGGTGCATGGGGTGGACGGTGGCAATACGACCTTTGGCACGGTTGACCCGCAGGGGCTGTATATCGCGCCGACTGTGGTTCCGAATCCCGGGACCTTCAAGGTCTGCGCCCGGGTGACGGCCGCGCCGACGCAACAGGGATGCGCGACCGTGGTGCTGAGCGCGGTTCCCAGCGCGGGCACCGACGTCATCGTGATCAACGACATGAACCTGTTCGACGCGAACTTCATGGCGCAGGACATCAACAATCGCCGGTTCGCCGCCAACATGGTGACGTTCGTAACCACGGGGTCCCGGAACGCCGGTCGGGTGGTCATGTACGACCGGGGGCGCAACTCTTCATGTTTCGGCGATGGCGAATGCGCGGATGGTCCCAATGTGACCATTGATTCCGTGCTCCACAAGAACGGATTCAGCATCGTCAAGGTGGACACGGTGGCGTCGTGGGCGAACATCCCGCCCAACGTGAAGGTGATCTTCCTGTGGAACCCGACGATTGCCTACACCACGGCCGACATCAACGGTTTCAAGCTGTTCGCCTCGCAGGGCGGCCGGATCGTGTTCCTCGGCGAGCACATCGGGTTCTATGCCCAGGTCGGCATCGACACGGAGAACCAATTCCTGTCCGACATGGGGTCGCAGTTTACCAATGTCGGGGCGGTCCTGGCGTGCACCGAAACCATTCCCAAGTCGCAGATCCAGGCGCACCAGACTACCACGGGACTCACCGACATCGTAATCGCCTGTGCGTCGGAAGCGCAGCCGGGGCCCAATGATTTCCCGCTGATCTTTGAATCCACCGGACTGGCCGTCGCGGGGGTAGCGAAGATCAGTGTTGTGCCGTTGCCGGCTCCGGCAGCGACATCGAGTCAGGCGGGCGGAAGCAGCGTCCGTCGGCCCCATCCGGTGGTGAACGGGGTAAATCACAGGCAGTAGGCGTCGATCAGGGCGCCGGTGGCAGGATGGCCCCGTCATCGCCCAGCCGGGCGGCGGCGGGGCCAAAGTCGTCCAGGGAGAGGCGCTGGAGCAGGAAGATGGCGGAGCGGCTGGGGTCTTCATGCGGACCGACCTGGGGTTCCTGGACCAGCGGGTGAATGCGCGCCGCGAGGTAGCTGCCATCACCGGACAGCTCGACCTGGAGGATCGCGGTGAGCCCCAGGGGCCCATCCAGGGTAAAGCCGCGATAGGTCATGAAGTTTCCCAGTGAATACGCAATCAGTTTCCCCTCGTAGAACTCCAATCCTCGCAGTACGTGGGGACCGTGTCCCACGACCAGGTCGGCGCCGGCATCAATGATGGCGTGAGACCAGGCCCGCAGATCCCCCCGCGGCTCCCGGCCGAGAAACTCGGCCCCCCGGGGAACGTTCTGGGCTCCGGTACCTTCGGCCCCGCCGTGAAAGGTGACGATCACCAGGTCGGTGAGCCGGACCACGGAGTCTACCAGCCGAACGCTGGCCGCGATGTCCAGCAGGTTGGGTGCGAAGGGATAGGTGGTGAATCCGATCAGGCCGACGATGGTGAGACTGTCTCCCCGGCGGATGGTATCCACGCTGATGCGTCCCGAGGGCCCATAGGTTCGGAGGCCGAGCGACCGAAGCATGCTGTCGCTCGCCAGCCGGGCGCCAAGTCCCATGTCGTTGGCGTGGTTATTGGCGAGGTTGAGATGGGTGAAACCGGCCTCGACCAGGCGGGGAGCCAGGCGTGATGGAGTCATGAAAGCGTAGCAGTTGGAGCGCTGGGGTGGAGGCTCCTGGCGCCGCCGCCGGGGATCCTGCGGCGCGTCGCACTTGTGGGAGGCGCCGGTGTCGGCCAGCACACCCTCGAAGTTTCCGATGACCAGGTCACCCGTAAGCAACGAATCCACGCGGGCGAGAAGACCCCGCCCGTCGTCCGGCGGGATTCCCCCGGGAAGATTGGTCGTCCCCAGGTTGATGTCGCCGGTGAAGCTGAGCCAAACCGGGAGGGCCGCTCGCACCGGCGGGGGAGGGGGCGAGGGAGTAGTATCGATGACGGGCGGTGCGGGTGGGTTGGCGACCTCGGGGGGTATGGTGTCTACCACCACGGCCGGAGGGGGAATCGGAGCTGGAGCCGGAGCAGCGGCGCAACCGGCCAGGACAACGAGGGCAGCGATCGCGGTCCAGCGCCGTGCCACCATCCTACGATCCGGGCGAGTAGGTGCGCAGGCGATCCAGCGACACCTCGCGGCCGACCACGGCCAGCAGCTCATTTACCGGCTCGGAGACCGTACTGCCGGTGAGTGCCACCCGGATTGGCTGCATGGCATCGCCAAGCTTCACCTGGCTTGCCTCGGCGGAAGCCCTGAGAACCTGGAGAATCGTCTCGGGCTGCCAATCGGCGTCGGGGATTTTCTCGAGCGCTGCCGCAGCAAGCCGAAGGTTATGCCCAAACGCGTCTCCCATCCTGGCGATCAACTGCACCGCCTTGGGGTCCAGCGTCGAGCGGGCCGGGTCAAGCCGCGCCGCGACCTGGTTGGCGATGTCGAGGATGGTCCGGGACCGGGTCTTCACGCTGTCGATGAGCGGGGCCAGGTTTCGATGGCCGCTGTTCACTCCCATGCGTCCCAACTCCCGACGAACCGGCGCCTCCAGCTCCGACCAGGGCAGGGCGGAGAGGTACTGTCCGTTCATCCATTCCAGTTTGGCGGTGTCGAACACCGCCGGCTTCTTCTGGATTCCTTCCAGGGAGAACAGCTCGATCATCTCCTGTTCGGGCATGATTTCCCGATCGCCGCCGGGTGACCAGCCCATGAGGGCCAGGAAATTCCGCATGGCCAGGGGGAGAATGCCCTGATCCTGGTAGTCTCCGACCGCGGTGGCGCCGTGCCGCTTGGAGAGCTTCTTCCCATCCTTGCCCAGGATCATCGGCACATGGGCGAAGATTGGCTCCGGACGTTCCAGCGCGCGGTACAGGGCGATCTGCTTCGGGGTGTTGGAGATGTGGTCGTCGCCGCGGATCACGTGGGTGATCCGCATTTCGATATCGTCGGACACCACGGCCAGGTTGTAGATCGGAGTGTTGTCGCTCCGCAGGATCACCAGGTCGTCGAGATCGTGTCCCTGGAAGCTGATCCGGCCGTGGACGGCGTCCCCCCAGGCGATCTCCTCGTGCGGCATCAGGAAGCGGATGACGCTGGGAAGGCCCCGCGCGATCCGGTCGGCGACCTCTTCCTTGCTCAGCCGGTAGCAGCGGCGGTCATACCGGAAGGCGTCCGCACCGCCCTGGACCGTTTGCTTCCGCTGGGCGTCCAGCTCTTCCCGGGTGCAGAAGCAGCGATACGCCTTGCCCTGGGCCAGGAGCCGTTCCGCATCGGCCCGGTGCCGCTCGGTGTACTGGCCCTGGAAGAACGGCCCTTCGTCCCAGGTGATGCCGAGCCAGGTGAG
>JBDTTZ010000187.1:0-3694 GCA_040008015.1 Gemmatimonadota bacterium | reverse complement strand
ACCGCCATGTAGCCCTCTTCACCCAGGATCCGGGCAACGGTTTCCAGGCGCTGATGACCGGGCGCATCCCGAAGCTCGGACTGCATCCGGTCCGACAGCGCCCGATAGCGGTCTTCCATGGCTTCGACCACGGCGCCCCGGCCATTGCGCTCGGCGATGCGCCCCAGGAGCTGGGTCAGGACGACGTCGTAGCGGTGGGGAAACAGGTTCTCGCCCTTGCTCGTCAACCCAAAGACGTGCACCGGCGCCCCGATGCCCCGCCGTTCACGGCGGGATTCGATCAATCCATCCGCGGACAGCTCCTTCAGGTGATGCCGCACCGCATTCAACGACAAACCGAGCGACTGAGACAGATCCCGGGCGGTGAGCGCCGGGTTCTGTTTCAGCTCGATCAGGATCTCTCCCCGGGTCCCACGATAACCGGGGGGTAGTCCGGCCTGTTCCGCGAGCTGGTTTGGTACGGTCATGGGGTGAATGGTAGAATTCCCGGTCGGGATTGTCAACTTAAAACCTAAGACTTTGGTGCGAATTCCTAAGCTGCTGAGTTATATACCAGTTCGGAGACGATCCAGACGATGAAGTGGTTAGCAACGCTAAGTAGTAGTATAGAAAACTCATATACTCCTGGCGGTCTTGGCTATTGTATGACCTCCAGCCATTCACAAGATTGGGATCGGAAGGAGGACTTTAGCCATGAGCGTACATCCAGTTCGCCTCCTGGGCGATCCAATTCTCCGGGCCAGTTGCGAGCCGATCAGCAACCCCGGCTCGATGGCGGCACGGGTGGTGGTTGATGACCTGAAAGAGACCCTGAGGGAATTGAAGGCTAAGGAAGGATTTGGCCGGGGTCTGTCCGCACCTCAGATCGGGGCTCCGGTACGGATCGTCTATATCGAGATCGACAAGCCCTGGGTTCTCATCAACCCCGAGATCATCGACGTGGGGAACGAGGATTTCACCGTGTGGGATGACTGCTTTTCCATCCCTGACCTATTGGTGCGGGTTTCACGGGCCCACCGGGTCCGGTTGCGGTATCAGGACGTGAAGGGCGAGCCCCATACTGCAGATCTGGAAGGCGATATGGCCGAGCTGGTGCAGCACGAGGTGGACCACCTCGATGGCGTCCTCATCGTGGACCGCCCCCACGGCCTCGATCCATTCTGCCTGCGGAAAGAGTGGAATCGGCGCTACGCTCGATTGGGACGCTACGGACAGCCGGAGCCGCGAACCGCGACCTACGCAACGACGCTCAGCTCCCTGCTATAGTCGGGCGGGTCTCAGACCCGCCCCTAAAACCAGCGCCCGAGCCGGACCAGCAGCGCATTTCGCTTCCCCTCACTCACCCCATACTCAACCCGGATTGGACCCAGGCTCGTGGCCAGACTCAGTCCGGCCCGGATGCCGGCTATTGCCTTGCCCCGCGGCAGCAGGCTCGTCGCGTCTCCCACCGCACCCACCATCGGCTCGATGCGCAGGTTGACGGCCCCGAGCATCGGGCGCAGGATGACCAGTCCGGCGGACGCTTCCTGGAGGGAAAGATCCTCGCCGACGTGCCGGCCGGCAAAACCGTCGATGTCGCCGCCGAGGGGAAAACCGAACTGGGTGGGCAGTGACTCCCCGATGCCGTAGTGGATCCTTGGACGCAGCTTGAGCCGGCCCAGGGTAACGGTCGCAATGCCGGCCAGCTCCACGCGGCGGTATTCACCATTCGCCGCGGCATCCAGATGAAAGAGGGGCTCGGCGGAGTTGCCGGTTTTCATCATCTGGAGCCGCACCCCGGCCGCATGCTGGCCCCGGCGGCCCGGCTCACTCCAGAGCAACTCCTCCAAATCGGCCGCCCCGCGCCACCCGCCGTGCCATTCGTGCTCGGCCCCGAGCATCACCGCCGCCTGGTGTAGCTCGAGCGACCGCAGCTCATCGCCATTCTGAAATTGCCGAACCAGTTTCCGCCCTCCACCGACCTGGAGTACCGGCGTCACGAACTGTCCGAGAAACGACCGCCAGCGAAACCCGAACAAGGCCTCCTGCCCCAGCTCCCCCAGGAAAGCAGTCGCCGAGGTTTCGATAGCGTCGGATCCGACGCCGCGGTCCACTGCGCCGAGCCACACCTTTCCTCCCAGGTCGTTGTCGTAGACCGCGCCGGCTCCCAGCACTCTGCGCGGCGATCGGCGCGGCGTCAGTGCGAAGGAAACCGTATCGCCCGACCCGGTGGGGTAGAGCCAGAGCGCATCGTAGCGGCCCAGCGTTCCCAGTCCCCGCAGCCGGCCGCGGAGCTCGGCCAGGTTCAGGCCGGCGCCGGGAACAAGTCCCAGCTTGCGCGCCACGTACACGCTGTCACCGGCACGCTGACCGGCGATCGAGATCCGGCCGACGTGGGCCGGGAAAGCACCGGGCCTCATCGGGCGCGTCGGTGGCAAACAGCTGACCCCGCCCAGCGCCACCTTCGCGGCCTGGTAGCCGTTGTCAATCAATGCGGCAACCGCGCTGGTGGCGAAGTTCAGGCTGCGGAATCCATCGACGTCCGGACGGATGGCCACATCGGCTTTGTCCAGAGAATCGGGCGACTGGCGAAAAAGATTGCCGACCAGAAGGTCGATGACCGCGAGTGGCGACTTGAGGTCGAGCGAATCCGGGCGACGCGCCGTGGTGTACGAAACGATCAACCGAGTGGCGCCAGCGGCCCGCGCGACAGCCACCGGCACATTGGCGGAGAGACCGCCATCGCCGAGGTAGCGCCCATTGATCCGCTCGGGGTCGAACAGGAGAGGTATCGCCGAACTGGCCCGGACCGCGCGGGCCAGGTCTCCGGATCGAAGGACCACGGCGGTTCCGGACAAGAGATCCGTCGCCACCGCGCGAAACGGGATCGGCAGGGAATCAAAATCGCCCCGGGCCAGGAGGTTGCCGCGCAACATCCCGGCATTGAATAGCGCGTTGACCTCGGGTTCCAGCACTGAGGAACGCTGAAAAACAAGGCCGCTACCCGGTCGCTGCTCCCACACGATGATCGGTTGGAGCGGACCGAGGGAGGACGGCACCTGGGGAGCGTAGGTGCGAAACAGCTGGGAGAGCGGAAGGGCCCGGGAGAGAGAATCAATCTGCTTTCCCGTGTAACCGCTGGCATACATCGCCCCGATGACGGCCCCCATGCTGGTCCCGACCACGAGATCCGGCCGGATACCGAGACTGTCCAGCGCGCGAATGACGCCGATATGCGCCAGCCCCTTGGCGCCGCCACCGGAGAGCACCAGCGCGGTGGGTCCAGCGGGACAGCTCTGTCCCCAGCCACCGACGGGAAGACCGATCACCAGGAGAGCGACCAGCGTAGTGGAGCGCATCGGAGAAACATACTCGCCCTCCGTCGAGATCCCCCCTTGCGCCTCATGGCACTGCTTCGTATACATCCCGGCAGTTGAAAATGCCTGCTTCGCGCGGGCCGCCCCTTCCAGACCAAGAGGAGTTGCCATCCAATGGCCTATGTGATCACGGAACCCTGTATCGGTCTGAAAGACCGGGCCTGCGTTGACGTGTGCCCGGTGGACTGCATCTATGAAGGGGAAGACCAGCTTTACATCCATCCTGATGAATGCATCGACTGCGGGGCCTGCGAGCCCGAATGCCCGGTGACGGCCATTTTTCCGGAAGAAGACGTGCCGCCGCAGTGGACTTCGTTTACCGAAAAGAATCGCGAGAT
>JBDTTZ010000186.1:0-2940 GCA_040008015.1 Gemmatimonadota bacterium | reverse complement strand
AGTCAAAGATGCTCGATCGGTGGAACCAGAGAAAGGCCAGATAGGCGATGAGCGGCCCTGCCTTGACCAGGCTCACGGCCATCAGGGTGACGTTATTGGTGATCGGGACGTGGGCGCGGAACGTCAGCACCAGAACCAGGTTCTGCAGCATCACCAGCCCGAAAATGATTGCCAGGTGCAGCCGGGCCGGCTTGGGGCTTCGAGGCGCCGCCGCGAGCAGGAACACCAGGGGAATAAAGAGCACCGCGAGATAATGCTCCCACACGATCTGGGAGATCAGCAGGCAGAAGGAGATCGCCATCAGGTAGAGGAACAGCCGCCGCTGCCGTTCCAGGCGAATCACGGTGAGGCCGCGCCACGTCAGCAGGCCCACGACAAGCAATACCAGCAGCTTGAGTCCGATCCGCACCAGGCCGGGCAACGCTCCGCCGGCGCCGGGCACCGGGATGGAGTTCGCCACCGGCCGGAACGCATCGGCCACGATGTAGAGCGAGCTGTTGAAGGGCCAGGGTGACGGCTTGTCGCTGCCGCGGCGGACGATCTCCAGAAAATGCTGGTGGATAGGCCACCCGAGCAGGGCAATGGACACAAGTCCCGCGGCAGCGAATACCAGGGCAATCCGGGGCAACATCCGCCGCCAGGCAACCAGGCCGACGAACAGGGGGACAAAGGCGAACGCGGGTTTGATCAGCACGGCGAGCAGCAGGTATCCCGCAACCAGCGTCCACCGTTCCTTGAGAAAGGCGAGCAGGGCCAGGACCAGCAGCAGGAAGACGAAGGGCGTGGTCTGGCCACCGACCCGGTACATCGACCAGAAGGGCTGGAACAGCAGGATGGCGATGACGTACAGCGCGCGATAGGCGTCGGGGGAGAAGCCCCGATCCGCCGCGAAATCGCGAGTATGGCGGTACAGCAGGAGGAGACCAGCGGCGAGCGCGAGGGTTCCAGCAAGTTTGAAGAGAACCAGCGCCGTGGCAGGGGGGAACAGGCTCAGCGGAGCATAGAAAAACGCCGATACCGGCGCGCCCCAGAAGGCCATGGCCCCGAGCGGGGCTTCCCCGGCAATGGCCGAGGTCGGATCATAGATGGAAGCCAGCTGGCCCGAAGCGGCGCGGTGGCCGGTGTCGTAGAAATTACCGAAATCCCACTGCAGGCCTGCCGGCACCGCGATCCCGACCACGGCGACCAGCCCCGCCAGAACCAACCCGCCCACCACCAACCAGCGATACCGTTGCGGTGAGCTCATCACTGCGGGCGCCGTTGGGGCCGACGTCCGGCGAACGCCAAGACTAGGACGCGGAAGTCGAGTCCTTCTTCTTGAAAATCGACGCAACCTTCTTGAAAAAACTGACCACATGGCGCCAGAAGATCAGGATCGCGCCACCAATGGCACCCAGGATCGACGTGAGAGGCAGGATCTGGTCTGGGCCGACATACAGGAGATTCAAGACAAACAGCATGGTCAGGGCCTTTCCATTCGCAAATGCAATTGCTGAGGTAAATCGGATGTCCTACCGGAAGTCGCAGAGTTGCCTGATCCTGCGCCAGCCTTAAAGCAGCAACCCCTATGCCAGCAATAACATACCGCATCGAAGCAGATCTGGCCAAGCCCCGGGGCCTCAGGGGCCCAGCTTCCGGGCTCCCGGACGGCGACCCCTCCCCACTCCTCCTGCCGGGCGAAATCGGGGGTGTTGCGGGGTCGCAGCAACCCCGTCTCTTCGCGACACTCTAGACGCTGAGGGAGGGAAGCCCCCCGCCCCGCCAGCGGATACCGCCGGTCGCGGTCAGGACCGCAAGATAAGCGAGGGGACCCAGCGCGAGGGCGGACCCGAGCGGCCAGTGCCGAACCAGGAGCAGAACGGCAGCCATGGCCAACCCTGCCGCCAGCGACCGGGCCAGTCGGTCAAACCGCGGAAAGCGGAATCCAAAGCGGGCGGCAAAAAACAGCGCCATGCCGGTGCGCACGACTTCCGTGGCCACCGTCGCCGCCGCCGCCCCCGCCATTCCATGCTCCGGGATCAGGATGATATTCAGCGCCAGGTTGATCAACGCCGCTACCAGCGTGATGCGCAGGACCAGCTTGGGATGCCCGGCCGAGATGAGCGCCATCTGGGGAACATTGCGGTAGAACGCTATGGGAATCGATCCGATGAGGATCTGCAATGCCAGCACCGATGGGGCGTAGCCGGGGCCGAACACCAGGTTGATGATACCGGGAGCCAGGAGAAAACCGCCGATGGCCAGCGGAAAGCTGGCCGCGAAGACCTGGGCCATGGCCGTCTGGTAGAGCGCCTGCTGCTGGTCGGGCTGGACCGCCAGCCGGGTCAGGGTGGGAAGCAGACTCTGGCTGTAGGCGATCCCCAGGTTCAGCAGGAACGAAATGAGAGTGTACGCGGCGACATAGTAGCCGACCTCGGCCGCGGACCGGAAGGCGCGAAGAAAAAGCAGGTCCGAGTTGTAGATCATGAGACCGAGGACCGCATGGAGCACCAGCGGCCACGCCTTGCGAAACACCGGCGCGGCCGCGGCCCAGTGCCACCGGAGCTGGAGCGAAGCGTGCCGCCGGCGCAGCCAGTGGGCCATCAGCAGCATCGCCAGCATGTCGCCGCTGAACTGGGCGAGCGGCACCCGGGCCAGGTCGCCCGCGGAGTGAACCAGCAGCACCACCAGGACCACCATCGTGCATTCGCCCGCGATGCGGGCCATCGCGACCTTGCCCGCGTCCTCCAGCCCGAGATGGATCCAGCGGGTGTTGGCGGCAACGCCCAGCAGGGTCAAGCTGTACACGGCGAGGACTGCGCCATCGGGCTGCGGCAGAAACAGGAGACCGCCCGAGGCCACCACGATGGCGAGCCCGGCCGCGACGGTGAGCCGGAGGGTGAGGATCGCCGGCGCGAGCGTGGCGACCCGGCTCGGGTCGGCGGCAATCTCGCGGACGCC
>JBDTTZ010000185.1:0-3331 GCA_040008015.1 Gemmatimonadota bacterium | reverse complement strand
ACCGCGGAGCCGCCGGCGCCGAATTGCCGCGAGATGGTGATGAGCATGGAACCTCCTTATCATTCGTCACCCTGACAGCCACATCCCGGTCCCAATCGCAGTACGCTGGCGACACGCCACCTGTCGAGGCTCTGTTGCAAGACTCCGCGCGGCCACAAACCTCGTTGCTCCAGTACGCGTCGCGGCTGGTCCTCCTCGCCGCGCTGTACTACCTGGCCGCGCGGCTTGGGCTGCGCTATGCCTCCATCGGCCAGTCGATCTCGCTGGTCTGGCCGCCCACCGGCATCGCGATCGCCGGGGTGGCGATCATGGGTCTTCGCTATGCCCCGGCGATTTTTGCCGGCGCCCTTCTGGCCAATGCCGGGACCTCCGTGCCCCTGGTCGCCGCTCTTGGCATCGCCCTGGGCAATACGCTCGAGGCGGTCGTTGCCGGCCTGCTGATGCGCCGGGTGGGCGGCCCCTTCCGGTCCGATAATCTACGTCATATCCGCCAGTTCATACTGGTTGTCATTCCGGTCGCGTGCCTGGTGAGCGCCATCATCGGCGTGACCATGCTCGCCTTCACCCACTCCCTGGCCGAGCGAAGCTTCGTCACCTCCGTCCTGGTCTGGTGGTGCGGTGATGCGCTGGGCGGCCTGGTCGTCGCCCCGGCGTTCCTTGCCTGGTCCACTCGAGAGACCCGCCCGGCAACCCAGGTGCCGCTGCTCGAATCAGTCGTGCTGGGGGCGGTGGTATTGATCACGGCCGAGCTGGTCTTCGGCGAGTACTTCCGGGTGCCGCTGCTGCTCCAGCTGAACTATGTCTACCTGCTGTTCCCCCTGGTGATCTGGGGGGCGGTCCGCTTCGGCTCCCGGGGCGCATCGCTCATGACCCTGGCCCTGGCCGCCGTTGCCATCTCGCACACCGTGGCGGGGGGCGGGCCCTTCGTTTCGCCCGCCCCGGTGGACACCCTGCTCGCCCTCGCGATTTACCTGGGGCTGGTCGCGATCACCGGGCTGGGACTGGCCGCGACCGTTCAGTGGGAACGGAAGACCGCGACCCTGGCGCTCCAGCAGAGCGAAGACCGGCTGCACCTCGCGCTTCGTTCGGCCCGGATGGGCATCTGGTTCTGGTCGATCGAATCACAGAGCCTGACCTGGGACGAGAACCTCCGCCAGCTCTACGGACTCCGGCCCGGCGAGCGGGTCAGCAGCTACGAGCAGTTCCTGGAACGGGTCCACCCCGACGATCGCACCATGGTCGCCGAGACGGTTCGCGCCAGCATGAACACCGGCGGCGCGCTCGACTATGAGTTTCGCATCCTGTTGCCCGGTGGCGAGGTCCGCTGGATCGCCGACCGGGGCGAGGTCGGCCGGGATGAACCGGGGACGGCGATGTACATGACCGGCGTCTGCATGGACATCACCGAGCGCCGGAACATCGAGGACCGGCTGCGCCTGGCTCATCGGGTCGAGGCGGTAGGCCGGCTGGCGGGCGGTGTCGCTCACGAGACCAATAACCAGATGAGCGTCGTCCTCGGCGCCGCGGAGTTTGTCCTGCGCCGCAGCGACCTTCCGGCCCCGGTGCGGGAGGACGTCCAGCACATCCGGCGCGCGGCCGAGCGGACCGCCTCGGTTACCGCCCAGCTGCTGGCCTTCAGCCGCCGGCAGGTGTTGCGCAACCAGGTACTCCGCCTCAATCCCATTATCAGCGGATGGGAGCCGGTCCTCCGCCGTATCATCGGCGAGGACTGCCACGTGCGGCTCCGGCTGAGCGAGGACCTCGGTGCGATCAGGGCGGACCCGGGCCAGCTTGAACAGGTGCTGCTCAACCTGATTCTCAATGCGCGGGACGCGATGCCGGACGGCGGCACGCTGACGATCGAGACCTTCCGCACCGACGTCACCTCGGCCACCAGCCGGAGGCACGTCGACACCGAGATGGCGCCGGGTCCCTATTCCGTGCTGGCGGTGTCGGACACCGGTCACGGCATGTCGGCCAGGACATTGAGCCACGTGTTCGAGCCTTTCTTCACCACCAAGCGAGTAGGCGAGGGCAGCGGGCTCGGCCTGTCCACGGTGTACGGGATCGTCAAGCAGTCCGGCGGGTACGTCTGGGTGTACAGCGAGCCGGGCCTGGGCACCACGTTCAAGATCTACCTGCCGGAGGTCTTGAATCCAGGCGAGGCACCGGAAGTCCGGAGCGCGCCTCCCATCCAGGCTTCGGGCGAAACCATCCTCATCGTGGAGGACGAGTTCGCCGTGCGAAAGATGCTGCGCCGCTCGCTGGAGGAAGCCGGCTACCAGGTCCTCGAATCGGAAAGCGCGGTCGCCGCGTTGCAGACGGTGCAGACTCCGGGAGTCCTGGTTCACCTGGTATTGACCGATATGGTCATGCCCGGGATGAACGGACGGGAGCTGGGTCTCAAGCTGGGCGACCTGCTTCCCGGCACTCCCGTGTTATACACCTCGGGGTACACTGACAGCGAAATGGCCCGCCGCGGCCTGCTGGACCCCACCACCGATTTCCTCCAGAAACCGTTCTCCCCTGACCTGGTCATCCGCAGAGTTGGCGAGCTACTCAGGTCGCGGTCCTCGACATCCTCCACCCGACAAGAGCCGTAACCAGCAGGCACACGGCGCCCCCGCTTCCGATCGCGGTCCGCACTCCCAGATGCTCGGCGACGAACCCGGCCTGGAGCGATCCGAACGGCGACAGCCCCAGGATTAGAAACGAGTAGACTCCCATCACCCTCCCCCGCAGGTGATCCGGCGCCGAGGTCTGGAGCAGGGTGTTGGTCAGGACGTTGTTCAGCACCATCGCGGTTCCCGCCAGGGTGAACAGCACCAGCGCCAGCACGTAGCTGCGCGAAAGCGACGCGGCGATCAGGCAGGCTCCGAACCCGACCCCCGCGATGAGAATCGTCCGCCGCCGGCGCAGGCGATGGCCGAATGCCGCGACAAAAATCGCGGCGCTGAACGCGCCAACTCCCACCGCCGAAACCATTCCCCCATAGCCAGCGGCGCCGGTGTTCAATGCCTCCTTGGCGAAGACCGGGAGCATCGACAGGAACGCGAAGCCGAAGATGCTGAGCGTGCCGGTGATGATGACCAGCGCCTTGGGCCACGGTTCGGTGGTCACGTAGTACAGACCATCCCAGAGCCGGCCGGTCCGGGCCACCAGGGCCCGGTTTTCTTCCCGGGGCATGTGCATCATCAGGAGACCGATGACGACCGCCAGGAAGCTGACGGCGTTGGCATAGAAACAGGCCGCGATTCCCACGGTGGTGATCAGGAGGCCGGCGATGGTCGGCCCGACGATGCGGCTCAGGTTGAAGATCGACGAGTTGAGC
>JBDTTZ010000184.1:0-2370 GCA_040008015.1 Gemmatimonadota bacterium | reverse complement strand
ACTCGCGGCGAAAGGCCCAGCGACCCAGGGGCTGGCCGTCGGGCCCGACCGGATTGGAATCGGCGAGGATCGATTCCACTGACCGGCCTTGCACCGACAGGATCCGCATCGGAACTATCGGAACCGCCGGCTCCACCTGGAATCCCGAGGTGCGGATCGCTTCCTCCACCTGCGGTCGCTGGTTCGGCTGAATATCGAGGAACACCAGGTTGGCCCGTGGGCCGCTGGATCCCACGCGGAATTCATGCAACAGGTTGGACTGGATCAGGTACAGCGTGCTCAACAGAAAGGCGCCAAACCCCAGTGAGAGCACGATGGTAAAGGTCTGATTCGCCGGTCGATACAGGTTGGCGAGACCCTGGCGCCACAGATAGGGTAGCCCGCGCGGGAACCAGCGTCGCAGCGAGCGGGTGAGCGTCAGCGCCGCGAGCGCCAGGATTCCGAGTACGACGCCGATGCCGGCCGCGAACCCCAGCCCCGAGAGCAGGCTGCCAACCTGGAGACTGGCCAGGCCGACGACACTCAGGATGAGAAGCAGGTACACCGGCACCCGCCACCAGTCGAACCGTTGCCGGCGGCTTTCTTCATAACCCCGGCGGAGTACCGCGAGCGGAGAGACGCGCCGGATGCCCAGGAGGGGAAGCAGGGCAAAGAGCAACGAAACCAGCACCCCGGTACCCACACCAATCAGCACCGCGGGCCACGACACCGCAAAGGCGACGTCAACCGGAAGGAAATCTCCCATCACTTTCGGCAGGACCAACTGAAGTACGATGCCCACCAGCGCGCCAATCCCGCTCCCCAGCAGGCCCATTCCTCCGGCCTGGACCAGGTACACCATGAACAGCTGGCGCGAGCTGGCGCCGAGGCAGCGCAGGATCGCGATGGTCTCGAGTTTCTTCCGGATGAACACGTACACCGCGCTGGCGACTCCCAGGCCGCCGAGCAGCAGCGCGATGAGAGCCACCAGTCCGAGGTAGCGGCCCATCTGGTCCAGCGCGTTGTCCAGGTTGGCCTGGTCGTCCGCCACGGTGCGAACTGAGACCCGGTCGGCCTTGAGGGCCTGGCGAAGCCGCCCGGCCGTGGCCTGCGGCTCCGCGTCGGCCAACCTGACGTACCGGTCATACTCGGCGCGCGACCCGGCGACCAGCAGCCGGGTTTCGGCGAGGTATTGTCCGGGAATGAAGATTCGGGGACCGAACGCGGTGCGGACTCCCACGTCGCCGGGCACATCCACGATGGTCCCGGTGATAATGAATCGGGTTTCGCCCAATGCCAGCGAGTCGCCGACCCGGGCATTCAGCGCCGTCAACAGGGAAGGGTCCACGATGACCTGGCGTCCGGACTGGAGCCGTTCCCATGCCTTCGCCGGATCGGTGCGGATGCTTCCATAGAACGGATAGCTGCCAGTGACCGCGGCAACCTGCACCAGCCTGGTGCCTTCGGTGCGTGGCACGTACGCCATTGCTGAAAAGGTGGTGACGCTGGAGACCGATGGGCAGGGATCCACGGGACATCCCGCCACGCTGTCCACCATGCGCGTCACCCGCGGCGAGAACGACTCCCGGCTGCTCACCTGGATGTCGGCGCCGAGGAGGGCGCGGGCTTGGGATTGCGCGGTGCTGCGCAGGTTGTCGGTGAAGGAATTGATGGCGACCAGTGCCGCGACGCCCACCATCACCGAGGCGGTGAGCAGAAGGAGACGCCGGCGGGCAGCACGGCCTTCCCGCCAGGCCATCGCCAGGACGAAACTCGTGCGGGTCACGCGGTGCTGTCCGAAATGACCCGGCCGTCCATCAGCCGGATCATCCGCCGGGCCCGGCCGGCCAGGTCGGTATCGTGGGTGACCAGGACCAGCGTGGTGCCCAGCTCGCGGTTCAGCTGGTCCATCAGCTCGATGACGCTCTGGCCGGTCGCCGCATCGAGGTTGCCGGTCGGCTCATCGGCGAAAAGAATGCGGGGCCGGTTGCTGAACGCCCGGGCGAGCGCGACCCGCTGCTGCTCGCCACCCGAGAGCTGGGCCGGGTAGTGATGGGCGCGGGCCGCCAGTCCCACCCGGTCCAGCAGCTCGTCCGCGCGGGCCCGGGCATCCTCCCCGCGCAGCTCCAGCGGCACTTGCACGTTTTCCCGAGCGGTCAGGGTCGGAATCAGGTGAAACGACTGGAAGACGAAGCCGACCTTCTCCCCCCGCAACCGGGCTCGGCCGTCTTCGGTCAGCTTGGAAAGGTCCTGCCCGTCCAGTATCACCCGGCCGCTCCGCGGCCGGTCGAGGCCAGCCAGCAGGCCGAGCAGGGTGCTCTTCCCGCTTCCCGAGGGGCCCACGATGGCAAGAAACTCCCCGGCCGGGATCTGAAAGGAGACATCGCTGAG
>JBDTTZ010000183.1:0-1788 GCA_040008015.1 Gemmatimonadota bacterium | reverse complement strand
TCAGCCTGGTGGCCCTGGTCCTCCTGGTCCGGCTCCTTCCGCCGGTGAACCACCCAGGAGTCCCCGGCACACCGCTACCCGACTCGGCGTATCTTTAGCCTGACCAGTCGGGACCGCCTCCGCCGGATTCGAAGCGCTGCCGACCGGATTGACGCGGCCATGGAAGTGGAGGATATGGAAGCCACATTTTTCTTTGCCGGGGAATGAAAACCGCCACGATCGTCACGCCGTGACTGTTCGGGAAGTCCTGACTCGATTGCGCGATGCCGCGGGCCTGGAGCCGCGGATCCCGCGACTGGCCGATGAGAGCCGGTGGTACACCGAGCATACCGCGCTGCTCATCAGCACCATCAAGTGGGCCCTGCTCGGCGTGGGGGCCGGGCTCTGCGTCGGGTTCGCCACCCGCGGCTTTCTGTGGACCCTGGCCCACTCGGCGTCCTGGGCCGCTGCGCTCACCCGCGGCAGTTTTTCTCCCTTCTGGCTGTTACCGCTGGCCCTTCCCCTTTGCGTCTGGCTGATTCGCACCTTTGCTCCCGATGCGCGAGGCCACGGCACCGAGGCGGTCATCGCCGCCGTGCATCAGCGGTCAGGCCGCATCGACTGGATCATCGCGCCCGTGAAGCTATGCGCCACGGTACTGACCCTGACTTTCGGCGGTTCCGTGGGCAAGGAGGGCCCCGCCGCCCAGATCGGCGCTGCCCTGACCAGCATGTTTGCGGACCTGTTCCGCCTGAACGACGAGGACCGGCGCCGCCTGGTCATCTGTGGCATCAGTGCGGGATTCGCGGCGGTCTTCGGCACCCCGGTATCGGGCGCGTTGTTCGGAATCGAGGTCCTGTACCTGGGCCGAATCGACTACTCGGTCATTTTCCCGGCGCTGGTGGCGGGCATCGTGGGTCACTTCGCGTGTGGGACCCAGCCGCCGTTCCCGGTGCTGCACGACGTGCTGGCCGGCACCAGCCAGGTGCGGATCATCCTGGTTTCTCTCGCATCGGGCGCGGTGTTTGGCCTGGTCGCGCTATTACTGATCGAATCACTGCGGACGCTGGAGCACTCGCTGCGGCGCTTCGAATCCCGTCCCTACACGGTCGCCGCCATCGGCGGCGGTGCCCTGGTCGCGCTCTACCTGGTGGCCGGAGACCAGTACGCCGGACTCGGTACCCCGACCATCGACGCCGTGCTCGCCGGCTCCACGGTAGTGGTGGCCACGGCCTTTTTGATCAAAATCGTTGCAACATCGATCACCCTGGAGACCGGAGGCAGCGGCGGTATCGTCACCCCGATCTTCTTCATCGGTGCCACCAGCGGCGCGGCACTCGCCCCATTGATGGGCGTTGCTCCGGAGCTGCTGGCGTCGTTCGGATTCGTATCGGTCCTGGCCGCCGCCGCCAATACCCCGATCGCAGCCGCCGTCATGGCGATCGAAGTGCTGCCGGCCCCGGAGGGAGTGTATGCGGCATTGGCGGCGGCCACGGCATTCCTGATGGTCGGACACCGCAGTGTCTACGCCAGCCAGAAACTCGGACTGTCGAAATCCGCCGGGCTGGACGTGACGCTGGGGGGAACGGTTGGAGACTACCTCCGCGCGGACGTTCGGGTGCGAAAGGGCAGTCTGACGGAACGGGTGCACAACCTGGGACGGTCGCGCTCACAGGAGTCCGAGGATCATTCCGATCCCGAGTAGGGGTCAGCGCTCCGGGACGGGCTCCCTGGAAGGCTGGGGCAGCTTCGCTGGCGCGAACAGGCGAAGCAGCGGCAGGGTCATCAGGTTGGTGACCAGGGCCACCA
>JBDTTZ010000182.1:0-3644 GCA_040008015.1 Gemmatimonadota bacterium | reverse complement strand
TTCAGGTAGAGGTGGAGCGAAAAGGTCCGGAGGGTGTCGGGCGAATGATTGATGTAGGTGATGGCCTCGATGCCGGAGAGCACCCCCTTCGCCTCGTCCAGCGAGGCGGTGATCTCGTAATTGGCGCGCTGCTGCCAGTAGGGTGTCCGGGGATCGAACCCATTGCCCTGCGGAGCCAGGAGCGCGAACGCGAGGAAACCCATGACCATGGCAGACTCGGCGGGATGGAGGGGAATCAGGCTACGAGAAAGGTAGACGGGACTGCGTTCCTAGGATACCGGGATGCAGTAGAATGTTTACCGAGGGCGGAGGGACCACCCTTACCATGAGAGGGGCCATGCCGCCCTATTGCCCACGGGCCACCCTTACGGGTGGCCCTGCACCCATGTTTCGCCCATCGAGACAAAGCCTCATGTCCCGCAACTGTATTTGGCTTCGTGTTCACCTGGTGTGGAGCACAAAGTGTCGCGCAGCTACAATCATTCCCGCATGGCAGGAAGACCTGTACGTCTACATCGCCGGCATCATCAAGAACAGAGACTGCCGAATGATTGCGGCGGGAGGCATGTCGGACCACATCCATCTGTATGTCCGTCTTTCAAGCGACATCGCCGTTGGCAGCCTGGTAAATGTTATCAAGACCAACTCCAGTCGCTGGGTAAATGTGGAGCATCCCTCGGACGAGGTATTTCGCTGGCAGCGGGGCTACGGCGCCTTTTCTATGAATCTGAGGAGCGAGAAACACCTCCGAGCCTACATCGCCAATCAACAAGAGCATCACCGCAAACGCACCACCGAACAGGAGATGATCGCGTTTGCATCTTCGCATGGCCACTCGGAGCGTGAATGGCTCCACTAGCGCGCGACCCCCGGCTTGATGGGCGAAACCCTGTCGTAGGCCCACCCGTGAGGGTGGGCCGTGGGCATGGGATTGGCGACGTGGCGGCCCTGACGGGCCGCCTCCCTCCGTTCCCCTCTCGCCCAATCGATCATGTCCATCCCCAAACAACAAAAAAGGCCCACCTTTCCGGTGAGCCTCATGTCGCAACCAACTACGCCCTACCTCGCCACCAGCTGCCTCCGCAACCGCAGCATCCGGCGGCGCACCGACCCATCGTACACCCGGTCCCCTACCCGCACCACCAGCCCGCCGAGGATCTCCGGATCCACCCGGTAGGTCGGAATCACGTCCTTCTTGAGCGCGCGCTTCAGACCCTCGGCGATCGACTGGCGGGTTGCCTCGTCGGCCTCCCGCACCAGCGTGACCCCGGCCCGCACCCGGTTCATCTTGATGTCGAGCAGACCCATGTACTCGGTCGCGATGGGCCGGAACAGCCCCTGCCGCCCCCGCTTCACCACCGCCTGGAGGAACAACACAAACTCCCTGGGTGCCTCGGGCATGGCGGCCGCAAGCAGGCTGGATTTCGCCGCCTTGGTAACCCGGGGCGACATGAGAACGCCCTGCACCAGCGGCTCGGTCTCGATCGCCGCGGCGATGGCGTCCAAGAGATCGGCGTAGCGGTCGGTGTTGCCGCTCTTCTCACCCAGCGAGTAGAGTGCCTCCGCATAGTTCCGCCCGATCGTCTCGGCTCTCACTTGGGCGTCCCCATGCTCGCCAGGTAATTCTCGACCAGTTTCCGGTCAGTGTCCGCCGTCAACCGCTGGCCGATCAGCTTGGACGCGGCGGCCAGGGAAAGATCTACCGCTTCCTGCCGCAGCTGGAGCACCGCGCGCTCCCGTTCCGCCTGGATTTCCCGGCGGGCCCGGTCCAGCAGCTCCGCCTGCTCCTGGTGGGTGCGCTCCAGGGCCGCGGCGTGCTCCTTCTCCATCATCACCTTGGCCTCGGCCAGCATGCCCTGGGCCTGGGACCGCCCTTCGCCCAGCAGCTTCTTATGCTGCTCCAGGAGCGCCGCGGACTCCTTGCGATTCTTCTCCGCCTCGGCGATCTGCGCCTCGAGCGCCGCTTCCCGGGCTTGTACGGCGCCCAGGATCTGCGGCCAGGCGAACTTCCGCAGCACGACCAGCAGCAGGATGAAGACGATCAAGGTCCAGATCATCAACCCGCCGTTCACCACCAGCGGCCCGCTCGGCGCTTCGGCCCCGTGCTCCTGGGCCAAGACCGGGGGGGCAAAGGCGACCAGCAGGGTCAGACTACCAAGGAAACGCTTCATAGCTCACCCATGGGTGAATGTGGGAATACTGGAATGGGGGAATATGGGAACGAGGAACAACTCGGGTTTTGATTTCGAGTCTGTTCCCACATTCCCGTATTCCCATATTCCCACATTTATAGTTTGTACATCAGCAGGGCGATAACCGCGACGAACAGCGCGACACCTTCGACCAGCGCGGCGAAGATGATGCCGGCCGTCTGGATCCGGGCGCTGTTCTCCGGCTGGCGAGCCATGCCGTCGGCGGCCGAGCCACCGATCCGGCCGATGCCGATGCCGGCGCCGATCACCGCGAGACCACCGGCCAGGCCGGCGCCGATCGGACCAAAGCTGGGTCCGGCACCATCCTGAAGCAGAGCGAGCATGTTCAACATGTGAAGCTCCATGCGTGTCGGGAGATTGATTTGGGTTCGCTCGCCGTCGCGCTGGCCGATTCTCCCGGATCGGATTCGCTTCGGTGACTCGCCGTCGATGGGTAGGTCGGGCGTCCCTGCCCGACATACACCGGGCGTCGCTGCCCCACCGGTCGGGCACGGAGGCCCGAACCTACCCACCAGCGAGTTTTATCCGCCACTCGGCGGATTACATCGATCGCGGTGGTCGAGCACTCACCGGATCGGACCTTCTATCAAGGTCGGGCACGGAGGCCCGACCTACCCATCCTAATGCGATTCCCGCATCAACCCGATAAATACCGCCGTCAGCAGCGTAAACACGAACGCCTGCAGGAACGCGACGAACAGCTCCAGCATCATGATTGCCGTCGCCATGACGGATGACGCAACGCCGACGGTAACGCTATGGAAAGTGAAGGTCAGGCCGATCAGCGCCAGCACCAGGGCGTGACCCGCCGTCATGTTGGCGAAGAGCCGCACCGCCAGCGCGAAGGGCTTGGCCAGCTTCCCGATCAACTCGATCGGCGTCATGATGACGAGGATGATCGGCTTCATGAAGGTGGGCAGGCCCTCGGGGAGGAAGAAGATCGTCTTCATGTACCCCTTGAATCCCAGCGCCCTCATGCCCGCGACTTCGATCACCACGAAGGCCATGAGCGCCAGGGCGCCGGTGACCGCGATATTGCCGGTCGCGGTGGATTGCCACGGCACCAGCCCGAACAGGTTACAGGTAAGGATGAAGAAGAAAACGGTCAACAGGAAGGGCACGAACCCTTCGCCGTGATGGCCCACGTTGGGCAGGATGACTTCCTGCCTGATGTACAGGGTGGTCGCCTCCATCGCCCCGGCAAAACCCCTGGCCGGCTTGCCCTGGGCGTGGGCCCGGCCAATCGAACGGGCGACCAGCAGAAACGTCAGGCCCACGACCAGCGAGGCCAGGATGACGTAAACCAGGTGCTTGGTCGGGGAGAAGTCGAGGCTCAGCGGACCGATCATGACCGGCCTGAACTTCGGCAGCTGGATGGTGCAGATGTAACTCGGGCTCAGGCAGGGATAGTCCAGCGACGACTTGTTCGCC
>JBDTTZ010000181.1:0-2531 GCA_040008015.1 Gemmatimonadota bacterium | reverse complement strand
CATGCACCTGAGCAGCCTCCACATCTACCCTCTCAAGTCCGCCCAGGGCATCTCGGTGGACTCGGTCGAGCTGGATGACTTCGGCCCGACGTACGACCGTCGCTGGATGCTGATCGGCCCCGATCGCGTGGTCGTCACCCAGCGCGAGGCCCATCGCCTGGCACTGGTGCGGGTGGAGCTGGACGGCGGCGGACTCAGGATATCGGCGCCTGGAGCGGGTGGGCTCGAAGTCGGGCAGGGTGGGGAAGCGAGCCCTCTCGTCGAAGTGAGTATCTGGAGCGATCGCTGTCTCGCTCGCGACCTGGGCGAGGAGCCTGCAAGCTGGTTCTCAAGATTCCTCGGCGACCCGATCCGATTGGTGTTCATGCCGCCGGAGAGTTTTCGCCCGGTGGATCCCAACTATGTGGACCCGCCGCGCCGGGTGAGCTTCGCCGACGGATTCCCCCTGTTGCTGATCGGCGATGGTTCTCTGGCGGAATTGAACCGCCGGCTGGCGAGACCGGTCCCCATGAATCGTTTTCGTCCCAATGTCGTCCTGAGTGGAACCGAGCCGTTTGCGGAGGATGGGTGGGGAAGCGTGGAGATCGGATCCGTGGTGTTCGACGTGGTGAAGCCCTGTGCCCGTTGTGTCGTCACCACGATCGACCAGGAGAACGCGGAGCCGGGGCGCGAGCCACTCCGGACCCTGGCGACGTTTCGAAAGCGGGACGATGGGGTCCACTTTGGGCAGAACCTGCTGCATCGAGGGCCGGGAAGGCTCCGCATCGGCGACTCGGCGGTGGCAACACTAAAGTCCTAGTTCCCCCAGAGGCCTCCGCCCCCCAAAAGGGGAATATCGCGCCCGGAGCGTCCGCTTTCGTCATCGACAAAGTGCCGGCCGGCGCCATTTTCGGCATTCAGCATTCTGCAGTAGTCTGTTCCAGCCGCGTTTTCCGGCGCCGTCTCTCGTTTTCCGGGTGACGGCGCCCTGTTTCCTCCCCGCTACTATGCGCCATGCTTGCGCGCGTCCGTTCCGCCGCTGTACTCGGCATCGAAGCCTACCCGGTGGATGTCGAAGTGGACATCGCCAACGGCCTGCCTTCGTTCTCCACCGTGGGGCTGCCCCAGGGCGCGGTCAAGGAGAGCCGCGAACGGGTGGCCGCGGCGCTGAACAACGCCGGCCTGGGATACCCGCTCAAACGGGTCACGGTGAACCTCGCTCCGGCAGATGTCAGAAAAGACGGCTCCGCCTTCGACCTGCCGATCGCGATCGGCATCCTCGCCGCTAGCGAACAGATCCCCAGCACTCTTCTCAACGAGAACTTCATCTTGGGAGAGGTGGGGCTGGAGGGAGATCTGCGCCCGGTGCGGGGCGCGTTGTCCATCGCGGTGGCGGCAAAGGCGGCGGGCTGCAGAGGAATCATCCTGCCCGAAGCCAACGTGACCGAGGCCGCGGTAGTTGAAGGCCTGGAAGTGCGGGGCGCCGCCAACATGATTGACGTCTGCCGCCACCTCACCGGGGAACAGGAGATCTTGCCGGTGCGGGTGGATCTTGCCGCGCTGATGGCCGAGCGCGCTCAGGACGTCGTGGATTTCAACGATGTCAGGAGCCAGGCCGGTGCCAAGCGAGCGCTGGAGGTGGCCGCTGCCGGGGCTCACAATATTCTCCTCATTGGCCCGCCCGGTGCAGGGAAGACCATGCTGGCTCGTCGGCTCCCCACGATTCTCCCCAGCATGAGCCTGGAGGAGGCCCTGGAAACCACCAAGATCCATAGTGTGGCTGGAGCCCTGCAGGCCGGACGCTCCCTCTGCGCAGTGCGACCCTTTCGGGCTCCGCACCACACCATCAGCGATGCTGGACTGATCGGAGGCGGATCCAACCCCCGGCCGGGTGAAGTGAGCCTGGCGCACGGCGGAGTCTTGTTTCTCGATGAGCTGCCGGAGTTCCGCAAGAACGTGCTGGAGGTGATGCGGCAGCCGATGGAAGACGGCGTGGTGACGCTGAGTCGCGCAATCATCAGCCTGACCTATCCCGCCCGCTTCATGTTGGCCGCCGCGATGAATCCCTGCCCCTGTGGCTATTACGGCGACCCCGCGCACCAGTGCCGCTGCGATGCCATCACCGTCGAGCGGTACCTGTCACGCATCTCCGGTCCCTTGCTGGACCGGATCGACATTCACCTTTCGGTTCCCGCCGTGGCGTACAAGGACCTGGCCGGCGATCAGCTGGGGGAGTCCAGCGCGGCGATCCGGGCACGGGTAGAGGCGGCCCGCCGAATCCAGCGTGAGCGATTTCGGAATAATCCCGGCATCTATGCCAATGCGCACATGGGGGCACGGGACCTGCGGATACATTGCCGCCTGAGCGAGTCCGTGGAAGCGCTCCTGAAGATCGCGATCACTCGCCTGGGGCTCTCCGCCCGGGCATATCACCGGGTGCTCAAGATTGCCCGAACGGTGGCGGACCTGGCTGGGGAGGCCCAGATCGAGCCGGACCACGTGAGCGAAGCCATTCAGTACCGTAGTCTCGATCGTCTCCGGGCCCGAAGCTC